>NZ_JBPSDN010000030.1:0-53229 GCF_052036135.1 Gordonia marina | reverse complement strand
GTCGTCCAGGTCGGTGACCATGTCGGCTCCCATGTCGATGTCGGTGTATGCAACATCGATCCTGGACGACCTCGCTCTTCAGTCCCACACGACACACCCGTCACATCGCCAGGAATCACTCATCTAGACGTGGTCGCGGCGGTGTTCATCATGATCGCGCTGTTCGTCGCGGCGATCGTGATCGCGGGCGGTGTCGACACGGTGATCGCCGGTCGCGTCCGCCAGCTGACCCTGCTGCGGCTGATCGGTGCGGACAGCCGCCAGTTGCGCGCCGGCCTGTTGCGTGCGGTGGTCCGGGTCGCCACCCTCGGCGCGCTGGTGGGAGTGGCCTGTGGTGCCGTGATCCTCGCGATCGTGCGCGCGGTGCTGCGCGCCCGGGATCAGATCCCGGCGGGACACTACGCGGTGGTTCCGGCCGGTGCGATCGTCGTCACTCTCGCGGTGGTGGCGACCGCGGCGGCGGCCACCGTGATCGGTGCGCGCCGTCCTCTCGGCGCGACCGCACTGCGCGGCGCTGCGCCGGTCCGGTCCGGTCTGCGTGGCGCCGTCGCGGCGATCACCGCGATGCTCGGTGCCGCGATGCTGGCGGCCGCCTGCGTCCTCGGGGAACGCGGCAGCCTCGCGGGTTTCGGATTCGCCTTCTTCGGCGCGGCCACCGTCGGCGTCGGCGTGCTGCTCGGCGCACGCCTGTTTCTGCCGCGACTGGTGACCGCGATGGCACGGCTCGGTGGGAACGGTCCGGCCGCGCTCGTCGCCCGGAAGAACGCGGTGAGCGATCCGGCCCGCACATCCAGGTCGACGGTCGGCCTGCTGATCGGTGTCACACTGATCACCACGATCGCGGCCGGGATGAACGCGCTGGAGCGTTCGGTCCGGTCGTGGCACGACCTGACGCCCGCTCAGATGGCCGACACCGAGCGTCTCTTGTCCGCGACCTCTGCGGTGCTGATCGCGCTGATCGCGATCTCGGCGGTGATCGCCGGCGTCGGCTTCGTCTCGACGATGTCGCTCACCGTGATCGCCCGGACCCGGGAGATCGGCATGCTCCGCGCGATGGGTTTCACCGCGCAGCAGGTGCGCGCCATGATCAGTCTCGAATCGCTGGCTCTGTCGGGAACCGCGGCGCTCGCCGGACTCGGGTTCGGGCTCATCTTCGGTTCTGTCGGCAGTCAGTCACTCGTCGGCTCCGTGACCTCCGGCTTCGAACTCGGACTGCCGTGGCCTGCCCTGGTCGGAACCCTGGCGGCGACCGCCGTTCTGGTGCTCCTCGCGTCGCTCCCACCGAGCCGTCGCGCGGTCGCGATCGCGCCGACCGAGGCGCTCGCCATGTCGTGACCGGCGGGCGGCCGGGACCGTTGCGGCGGCACCCGCCGCGGACGACGCCGACGCACTCGAACGCGACACGAACGGCGGGCCCGGAATCCGGGCCCGCCGTTCGCGGGTTCAGAAAGCGACCGCTACTCGCCGAAGACGCGCTCGAAGCCCTCCGGGATGATGAGGTCGGAACGATCGAGATCGGCGACGTCGGCCTTCCCGAGTCCCATCAGCGAGGAATCCAGGCCCATCCGGAGCAGGTCGAGGACGTTCTCGACACCGGTCTGGCCGTTCGCGGCGAGGCCCCACAGGTAGGCGCGGCCGATCATCACGGCCTTCGCGCCGAGGGCGAGCGCCTTGGCCACGTCACTGCCGCGGCGGATGCCGCCGTCGAGCAGCACGTCCACATCCTTGCCGACCGCGTCGGCGATGGGGCCGAGCACCCGGATGGTGGCCGGGGTGCCGTCGAGGTTGTTGCCGCCGTGGTTGGAGACCGAGATGGCGGTGGCACCGATGTCGACGGCCCGCTTGGCGTCGTCCATGCGGGTGATCCCCTTGACCATGAACTCGCCGCCCCACTGCTCGCGCAACCACTGAAGGTCCTCCCAGGTGGGCGGCGGGGTGTTCATCCAGGTGCCGTACACATCGAAGAAGGTGGGGCCGGGCTCGCCCTTGTGCGCGATGTTCGGCGCGGACAGGTCCGGGATCAGGAGCTTACCGTCACGGAACCAGCTCATCGCGTAGCTCGGCTTGGTGATCATCTCCGGCGCCAGCTTGGCGACGGCGCGGACGTCGACCTTCTCCGGGATCTCCGGGCTGCCCCAGTCGCGGCCGACGTTGAAGACCCAGTCGGTGGTGACGATCAGGCCCTTGCAGCCGGCCTCGCGGGCGCGCTGGGCGCGGGCCAGGATGTCCTCGCGGCTACCGAGCCAGTAGATCTGGAAGAAGATCTTGTCGTTGACGGCGGTCACCTCTTCGACGGGCTTGGAGGCGAAGCTCGACAGCCCCATCGCGGTGCCGCGGGCGGCGGCGGCCCGGGCGACGGCGACCTCGCCGTCGGGGTTCACCGCCTGCACCCCGGTCGGGGAGATCATCACCGGGAACGAGAGTTCCTGTCCCATCACCGTCGTGGTGAGGTTGCGCTCGGGCGTCGCTCCCACGACATGCGGTGCGAAACCGAGTTCTTTGAAGGCCTCGACGTTGTCGTTGACGGTGATACCGGCCTGGGTGCCGGCCACCAGCGACGAGTAGACGGTCTTCGGGAGACGCTTCTTCGCACGACGCTGCGCCTCCCCCACGGTCTCGAACCACGGGTTGCGGCGCCACGGGTTCTGTTCAAGGAGTTCGGACAGCTTCGACATGGGGATGGGGACCTTCTCGGATGGGGGTGGAACGAAAGTTGTTGCCGGGCAACGGGTTCAGTGCGTGCCGCAGGCACCCGACGAACACCCGGTGGCGGTCGTCGGCAGGAACCCGGCGAGCGGGTTCTCGTCGCAGTCGCGCGAGGGCGGGCGGGTCATGAGCGTGAGCGGCACACCGCGCGAATGGTCCTTGTTGGCGGTGGGCTTGCTGCGCTCACCGGCCAGCAGCGATTCACCGAAGCCCTGGACGCACTCGGGGTCGGGGCCGTCGAGCGGCAGGCCGGTGAAGAACTTGGCCGCCATGCAGCCGCCGCGGCAGGCGTCGAAGTGCGCGCACTTGGTGCAGGCGCCGGCGCTCTGCGGTTCACGCAGCTGCGTGAACAGGTCGCTGCGCTGCCATATCTCCTGAAAACCGCCGTCGCTCAGGATGTTTCCGGCGAGGAAGTTCTCATGGATGGCGAACGGGCAGGCGTAGACGTCGCCCACCGGGTCGATCAGGCAGACCACACGGCCGGCGCCGCAGAGGTTGAGGCCGGGCAGACCGCTGCCGCCGCCCTTGCTGAAGGCGGACAGGTGGAAGAAGGAGTCGCCGGTGAGCACACGGTCACCGTGCTCCACGAGCCACTCGTACAGGTCGCGCTGCTGCTCGGGCAGGGGATGCAGGTCATCCCAGACGTCGGCGCCGCGGCCGGACGGGCGCAGCCGGGTGATGCGCAGGGTGGCGTCGTACTTGTCGGCGAGGGCTTTGAACTCGTCGAGCTGGGTGACGTTCTCGCGGGTCACCACGACGCTGATCTTGGCGTCCTTGAAGCCCGCGTTCTTGAGGTTCTCCAGCGCGCGGACGGCCATGTCGAACGAGCCGGGGCCGCGCACGGCGTCGTTCACCTCGGCCGTCGCCCCGTCGAGCGAGATCTGGACGTCGACGTAGTCGGTGGCCGCAAGACGCTGCGCCACTTCGGCATTGATCCGCAGGCCGTTGGTGGAGAACTTGACGCCGACCTGGTGGTCGACGGCGTAGTCGACCAGTTCCCAGAAGTCGGGGCGGACCGTCGGCTCGCCGCCGCCGATGTTGACGTAGAAGACCTGCATGCGCTGCAACTCGTCGATGATCGCCTTGCACTGCTCGGTGCTCAGCTCGCGCGGGTCGCGCTTACCGGAGCTGGACAGGCAGTGCACGCACGCGAGGTTGCACGCGTAGGTGAGTTCCCAGGTGAGACAGATCGGGGCGTCGAGCCCCTTCTCGAACTGATCCACCAGGCGGCCGACCTTGGGCGGCGTCGCGGTCGGCAGATCGAGCCGAGGGGCGGTCGACGGCAGATCGAAGACGGACGGGCGAAGGGCTTCAATGGTCATCGCGGTTCACTTCTCGTCGCGGACGGTGATCATCCCGGACTCGGCCAGGGCGGTCAGTGCTTGCAGGTAGAGCGGTCGCTGGTCGTCGGTGATGCCGGCGGCCGCCAGGGCGGACTCCGCGTCGCGATGCTCGGCCAGCGACTGCACCAGATCGACGACGACGAGGTTCTTCAGGAAGCTCAGCTTGCGGGTCCCGAAGTGGTACAGCAGGGCCCCGAACGGCTCCGGGCGGATGGCCACCGACGGATTGACGCGCCAGGGCCGGGAAAGATCGAAGGACGTGCTTCCGGCGGCCGCGAGGCCGCCGGAAGCACTGGTCGACGCGGTGGTCATCAGTAGACGCCGCACATCCCGTCGATGGAGACTTCCTCCACCAGCGATTCGGTGACGAGCTCTTCCCGAGTGTCCTTATCGGCCATGTGAACCAACCTCCTTCTAGGCTGTCCAGTGGTTCACGACACACTGTAATGACACCGGGTGCAAAATCAACCCGTACCGAAAAGTAACCGAAGAACCCATCCGAAAGGACAGGTCATGAAGAGACCAGCGGGACGGCCCCAGGCGACCTCGCGCGCCGAACTCAGCAATCTCGCCATCGACCTGTTCATCGAGCGGGGCTTCGAGGAGACCAGCGTCGACGACGTCGCGGCGGCCGGCGGCATCGCGCGCCGCACGCTGTTCCGCTACTTCCCGTCGAAGAACGCGATCCCCTGGGGCGACTTCGACAGCCACCTCGCGAAGATGCGGCTCCGGCTCCGCAACACCCCCGCGGGCCTCCCCCTCGGCGAGGCCCTCCGCCGAGCCCTCATCGACTTCAACGACGTCCCCGACGTGGAGCACGAACACCACCGCCGGCGCATGCAACTCCTCCTGGGAGTGCCTGCGCTGCAAGCACATTCAATGCTGATGTACGCCGAGTGGCGGCAGATCGTGGCCGAGTACGTCGCCGGCCGGCTCGGTATGCGGCCGGACGGCCACATCCCGCAGACCGTCGCGTGGCAACTCCTCGGCGTCTCCCTCGCCGCCTACGAACGCTGGCTCGCCGACCCCTCATCGGACCTGCTGGCGCTGCTCGACGAGGGCTGCACCGTCCTGACCCACGGCCTCAGCGCCCTGGACGCCTGACATGCCGTCCGGATCGCGATACGTCTGCGATCCGGGGCCTGCTAATCTTGACTAGAACACGTTCTAGTTATCCGGAAGGGTGCCCATGGCCGAGCTGACCCCGCACTCGTCGCGGAGCGCGATCCTGACGGTCGCCGCGGTGATCGACGAGACCGCGGACGCTCGCAGCATCGTCTTCGAGCTGCCGGAGTCGCACACGGACAAATTCAGCGACTACCTGGCCGGCCAGTTCCTGACCCTGCGGATCCCGAGCGAGCAGACCGGTTCGGTGGCCCGCTGCTACTCGCTGTCGTCCGCACCGGGCCGCGGCGAACTGCCCACCGTGACGGTCAAGCGCACCGCCGACGGCTACGGCTCCAACTGGCTCTGCGACAACCTCGCCCCCGGCTGCCAGATCGAATCCCTGCCCCCGTCGGGCGTCTTCACACCGGCGAACATCCACGCCCCGCTGCTGCTGATCGCCGCGGGCTCCGGCGTCACCCCGGTGATGTCGATCCTCAAGACGGCGCTGGCCACCGGCACCGGACCGATCACCTTCTTCTACGCCAACCGCAGCGAGAACGACGTGATCTTCGCCCGCGAGCTACGCGAGCTGCAGGCCGGAAATCCCGGGCGGCTCACCGTGATCCACTGGCTGGAGACGCTCCAGGGCCGCCCGTCGGCGAAGCTGCTGACGACCACATTCCGGCCCATGGCGGCGACGCACACGGCCTACCTCTGCGGCCCCGGCCCCTTCATGGACGCCGTCCATCAGGGCCTCGCGAAGGCCGGATTCGAGCACCACGCCGTGCACACCGAGGTCTACAACTCGCTCTCCGGCGATCCCTTCGAGGACATCGAACTCGAGGAACTGTCCGCCGACGAGGCCGCGGCCGCCGCCGAGGTGGAAGTGGAACTCGACGGCGACACCCACGTCCTCGTCTGGCCGCGCTCACGCTCGCTGGTCGACGTGATGCTGGCCGCCGGGCTCGACGCGCCGTATTCGTGCCAGGAGGGTGAATGCGGGTCGTGCGCGTGCACGCTGACCGAGGGCACTGTCGAGATGGCCAATTCCGGCGCGCTCGACCCGGACGACATCGCCGACGGCTACATCCTCGGCTGCCAGGCCAAACCCACCAGCGACAAGCTGAAAGTCGAGTTCTGAGTGTCTGATCACGTGGTGATCGCCGGCGGCGGTCTCGGCGCCTCCCGGCTCGCCGAGGCCCTGCGCGGCAACGACTTTCCCGGCGCGATCACCATCCTTGCCGCCGAGGACCACCCGCCGTACGACAGGCCTCCCCTGTCCAAATCCGTTCTGCTCGGTGACGACGACCGCGTCGACCTCAAACCCGCCGACTACTACGCCGACAACGACATCGACCTGCGACTGGGCACCCGCGTCACCGGCGTCGACCCCGCGCGGGGCCGGGTCGTCCTCTCCGGTGCGGACGCACCCGCCGAACTGGAGTACGGCACCCTGGTCCTCGCAACCGGACTGCGCCCGCGTCCGTTTCCCGGCGCGGGCGGCGACCTGCCCGGCGTGCACGTGATCCGGACCTATGACGACGCCGCCGCGCTCCGCGCCGAACTCGACGGTGCCCGGCGCGCGGTGGTGATCGGCGCCGGCTTCATCGGCTGCGAGACCTCGGCCAGCCTGACCAAGCGCGGTCTGCGGGTCACGCTCGTGGAACCGGCCCCCGCGCCGCTCGCCGCGGCGCTCGGCCCGGCCGTCGCCCCGTTCGTCACCCGCCTGCACACCGAGGCGGGCGTCGACGTGCGCGCGGCGACGTCGGTGGCGCGGATCCTCGGCGAGGGGCGCGCCACCGGTGTCGAGCTGGACGACGGCACGGTGGTGGACGCCGACCTGGTGGTGGTCGGTATCGGCGGCCGTCCGGACCTGGACTATCTCGCGGGTTCGGGGATCGAACTCGCCGACCCGGCGACCGGCGGCGGTATCGCGTGCGACGAGTCCGGCCGTACCTCCGCACCGCACGTCTACGCCATCGGCGACGCCGCGAACTGGGCGGACGAGCGAGGTGCACGACGCCGCGTGGAGCACTGGAACCACACCGTCGACCAGGCCGTGATCGCCGCCGCCGAGATCGGCGGCCACCCGCGGCCCGCGCCGACCGTGCCCTACTTCTGGACCGACCAGTACGACCTCAAGGTCCAGCTCCTCGGCTCGCCCCGGCCCGACGACACCGTGCACGTGGTGGACGACGACGGCCGGAAATTCCTGGCGTACTACAGCCGCGACGGCGTCCTGACCGGCGTGGTCGGTGCCGGCCGTGTCGGCCGCCTGATGAAGACCCGCCCCCACCTGCTCACCCCCACCCCGGTCGCCGACCTCCTCACGTGACCGTCGAGACCGATCGCCGGCTGAGCCCGCGCCACTAGGAGTCTGCTGAAGAATCAGGATGTTTGCCCCTGCCAGCCGGCCCCGCCGGCGGGTGAGCATTTCGACGGAGCTCAATATGAACTCCGCGAGGAGCCGTGTCGAAACCCATCCTCATGTGGCTGGAAGTCGCCCGAGTCCCAGCGCAGGTGGCGGCGTTTCGACACGGAACTCCGCTGGCGCTTCGTTCCGGCGGGGCGGGCTGCTGTAGGCGATCGCGGCCATTGTTCAGCGGGCTCCTGGCCGAGGAGTGTCGCAACAGCCCGACTGAGCGAGGGCTCGGTACGACGACGACCCGGGCCTCGACTCCGCTCGATCAACGTGGAAGTCTCGCTACATGACGGTCGCCCTTCGACCGCATGTCGTCGCAAGCTCCGCCACGCGAGCTCAGGACCCGCGGAGTCGAGATCGATCGCGGGAATCCGCCGACGATCTTGCGGCGGAGATCCGCGCCCTGGGCGATCCCGAGCGCGCGGCCGGGCAGCGGCGATTCTTCAAGACCGGCCCGGGCGAGTACGGCGAGGGCGACGTGTTCGCCGGCGTCCGGGTGCCGGTCCTGCGCGCCTACGCCAAGCGGCTCGGCGCCCTGCCTTTCGAGACCGTCACCGCGCTGCTCGACGACGAGGTCCACGAGGTCCGGCAGGTCGGGCTCTTCGTCGCCACCGCGAGCGCGGCGAAGGCCGAACCGGCCGTGCGCGCGCACTGGGTCCAGCTCTACCGCGACGCGGTCCGGCGCGGCCGGGTGAACAACTGGGACCTGGTCGACTGCTCCGCGGACCCGCTGCTCGGCGCCTGGCTGGTCGAGCGCGGCGACCATACCGAGCTCCTCGACTGGGCGGCCTCCGCCGATCTGTGGGAACGCCGGGTCGGGGTCATCGGCACCTTCGCGTTCATCAAATCCGGTGCGGCACAGCCGATCCTCGACGTGGCGCCGCTGGTGATCGACGACCGCCGCGACCTGATCCAGAAGGCTCTCGGCTGGATGCTGCGCGAGCTCGGCAAGCGCATCGACCGGCGACTCCTCGAGGACTACCTGGAGGCCCACGCCGCGTATCTGGGCCGCACGGCGCTCAGCTACGCCACCGAACACCTCACCGCCGACCAGCGGGCGCACTACCGCTCACTCCGCCCGCCGACGCGGTAAGACTCGGGCCCGGCTGCCCGCCGGCTGAGCCGCCGAGGCGCCAGCCGGGGAGTGTCGAAGCCACGCCTGGCGGACGTGGGCTCAGCACGACGACGGTAACATGGCGGGTCACGATCCATATTCGCGCACGTGACCGGCCATGTTGCCGTTGTCATGCGGAGTACCGGAGCCACCACCCCGGACGACTGCCCGGCTTCGACACGGCCTCGTCTCTCGGCCTGCTCGGCCGGCGGCGGCGATCCCCGTCCAGACCGGCGGGTGCCCGCACGGGAGAGCCCTCGCTATGCGGCGTTCTCGTCCGAGTGGGACGGGCACGGGCTCTTGCGCCACACGATCAGGGCCCCGGCGATCAGCGGGATCTGCAGCGGGAGGCGCGCCCAGGCGATGGTCTTGAGCAGCGGGCCCTTGTCGACCCACAGGCGCACCGTGTTGATGTTCGCCGGGAACACCGCCACGAACAGCGCGGTCGCGAGAGCGGCGGCCGGGCGGCGCGTGCGGCGCGGCAGCAGCGCCGCACCGATACCCAGCTCGGCGACCCCCGACGCGTAGGTCAGCGTCCGCGGGTCGGCCGGGATCTCCTTCGGGATGATCGCGTCGAACGGCTTCGGCGCGACGAAGTGCAGCACCCCCATGAACAGCAGCAGACCGGACAGTGCCTTGGCGATGCGATCGACGACCATTTCTCGATTCTACCGATCCACCGGACTACTGCGGCGACACCGGCTCCAGCCGGGCCAGCCGCCAGAGGCCGCCGATCCGCCGCATGGTCGCCCACCGGGCCACTCCCACCGTCTCCGGTTCGGGATCGTCGCCGACGCGGATGGTCTGGTCCACGAACAGCAGCGCGCGGGCGTCGTCGGGCCGCAGATCGGTGACGCCGACGTCGAGCACCTTCACCGACATCGTGATGCGCGAGGCCGTCGCTCCGGGGAAGACGACATCCGGTCCGCGCGCTTCGTAGTCGGCCGCGAGGACCCCGGCGAGCTGCGACGACGTCGCCGTACGGCGCGCGGGGTCGTCGGCGGGGGTGAAGGTCATCAGCGCCTCGGCGGCGGTGGCCGCCGCGTGCTCGACGGCCGCGCGCTCGCCCGATTCGTCCTTCCCACCGCGCAGCGCGAGCACCCCGGCGACCAGCGCGACGATCACCGCCGCGCCGACCACGACGGCCCAGCCGGCCAGAAAGCGCCGGTCGGCCGGCACCGCGATGCGCCGGGTCACGCGATCTTCTCCGTCGCCGCGACCAGCCAGCGGTCCCCGCTGCGGACCATCGTGAGGTGAACCGCGACGCGGTCGGTCCCGGGGGCGCCTCCGACCAGCTGGGGCGCGCTCGCCTGCGCCACCACCACGACACCGACCTTTCCGCGGTCGGCCGGCTGGGCGCCGGCGGAGATCACCCGGCCGGTGCTCGGCGCGCCGAGCCCGGCGACCGCCGCCCGCAGTTGCGGGCCCGCCTGGTCCAGGCGCTCGCGCTGCTCGCCGGTGGTGAGCCCGCGGATCCGGGGCAGATAGTCGTCGGCGTGCGCGGGATCGGCGGTGAGCATCTCGGTGACCGCGTGGGCCGCCGCGGCGCGCGCGGCGTCACGCTCGCGCAGACCGTCCTGCGCCGCCGACCGGGAGGCCAGCGCCCAGCCCGTCACGGCGAGCAGAATCACCGCGCCGATGACCGCTGTCACCGCCGTGAGCCGCGCGGCGGCCCGGCGTCGTCGCGCCCGCAGCCGCAGCCGGCCGGCCGCCGCGATCGCGGCGAGTCGCTCGGCACGCACCGCCTCGTCGTAGTCGTCCCGTGCCGCACGCAATCGCCCCGGGTCCGTCGTGCTCACTGGAGTTCGTCCAGACCGCTCAGCAGCCATCGGTCGCCCGACCGCACGAAATCGGCGCTCACTGATTTGACCGCCGAACTGGATTCGGCGCCGGGACCGGCGGTGACCACGACGCGCGCGACGACCAGCGCGGTACCCGCCCGAGCCCGCGCTTCGACCACTCCGACCTGCAACGGTTCCCATCGCACCGACTTGACCCCGGCCGGTGGTCCCGCCGACAGGCCGGTGGTGACCGAGGTCGCGAACGCCCCGGTCACCAGGGTGCGCGCATGGGCGCGATCGGCTTGCCAGGTCTCGGCGCGGGCCGAGAAGACCGCCGCGACGATCGGTCCCGCCTGGCGCTGCAACTGGTCCGCGGTGCCCGCCCGTGCCGCCACCGGTGCGCGTGCGTCCAAGGCGAACGCGCAGCACACGGCCGCCGCCATCAGCACCGCGACGGCCGCGGCGATCGCTGCCCACGACCGCGCGGTCAGCGGCGCCTGGAGCCCGCGGACCACCGCCGGCAGCCGGGATCCGGCGTCGTTCGTCATGGCAGGAACACCACGCCCGCGAGTTTCAGGGCTCCGTCCTCGGGGACCATCACCACGCGCAGCCGCAGTTGCCGGTGCTCGACGGCGACGGGACCGGCCGCGGGCGTCGGTGACGGCTCCCCGGCCTTCGCGGGATCGGCGGCCACGCGCACCGAGGCGGCGACCAGCACCACGCCGCGATCGCCCGCTCGGGAGGCGAGGGCCGCACCGTCGATTCGCGCCGACCCGGAGCTTCCGGCGCGTTCGACGAACCGGGTGTATGCCTGCGCCGACTGCGCGAAGGTGTCGTGGAATTCGCCCGTGGCGCCGTCGAGGATCTCCCGGGCCCGCTGCCGGTCGTCGGCATTCGCCGTGAGCAGCAGTTCCACGCGCTGGGCGGCGGCGTCGACCAGTTGAGCGTCGGTGTATCGGGAGGCCCGATCCACCGCCGACCAGACCGCCGCCCCGGCGCCGACGAGGGCGAGCACCGCGATCACGGCGAGGCCGATCCGGAATCCGGTGGACCAGCGTCGTCGTTCACCGGCGGCGCATTCGGCGACCGCGAGCCGGTCCGCCGCGGCACGACGCGCCGCACGCGCGTCGCGCCACCGCCGTATCTCCGCCGAACCCCGGGTCACCCGATCGACCCTAGTGCTCTCGTGTCCAGGGGTGCGTTTCGACACGACTCGCCTAGCGGCTCGTCGGCTCAACGGGCTACGGGACTGCCCCGCGTCGGGCCGGCGAAGGGCTGAGGGGTGCGTTTCGACACGACTCGCCTTGCGGCTCGTCCGCTCAACGGGCTACGGGGATCTCGGCTCCACGGGCGAAGGGGGCATCGGCTCAACGGGCAAAGGGGGCGTCGGCTCCACGGGCGAAGGGGGCGGCTAGCGCCCGATCCGGGCGTTGTAGTCGGCGCGGGCCCGCTCGTCCGGGTGCAGGAAGATGCTGTCGGTGCCGGTGAGGCGCCGCAGCCGGTTCTTCAGCCCGTGCGGGAGGACAGTGTTGACCCCGACCCAGCCCATCGACGACGGCGCCGTGACCCGCACCCGAGGCCGGGCGATCACCTCGATCACGCGGGCGGCCACCTGTTCGGGCGTGACCGTGGCGACGAGCGAGCCCGTCGTCAGGCCGTCGATCAGTGCGGTGCGGGTGAACGTCGGGAGCACCGCGGACACCCGGACTCCGTGCGGGGTGAGCTCGGCGTCGAGCGCCTCGGAGAACTCGATCACGCCGGCCTTGGCGCCGTTGTAGATGGTGAGCCCGGGGTTCGGCAACCGGCCGGCCACCGACGACACGTTCACGATCTGCCCGCGCCCGGCCGGCACCATCCGGCGCGCCGCGGCCCGGCTGCCCAGCATCACGCCGACCAGATCGATCTCGACGGTGCGGCGGATCAGCGCTTCCGAGTAGTCGAGGAAGGGGCCGACCGGCATGATCCCGGCGTTGTTGATCAGGACGTCGACCGGGCCGAGGCGGCGCTCGACCTCGTCGAGGAAGGCCTCGAACGACGACGACTCGGTGACGTCGAGTTCCAGTCCCTCCACGCCCAGGTCGGCGGCGGCCTTCCCCACGGCATCGGCGTCGATGTCGCCGATCGCGACCCGCGCTCCCGCAGACAGCAACTGCGTCGCGGTCTCGAAGCCGATCCCGCGCGCACCACCGGTGACGGCGATGACCTTGTCTCGAAGCGCTTCCCGGGTCTGGGCGAGCCTGCGGTCGGCACGGGCACGGCGTATCGCCGATGGAGACAGCGTCATCGGATCAGTGGATCATCGGGGCCAGGAAGGTGGCCGCGAACTCGCGGACCGCCTCGGGGGTGCGCTGCGATTCGTCGCTCGCCGGGATCTCCAGGTACGAGATCACCAGGCGGACGTGGATCTCCACGGCGCGGTGCAGCAGATCGTCGGCCATGGTGGCGCCGGCCTTGCGGAGCGACCCGGCGACGCGATCGGTCACCATGTCGATGAAGAGCCCGCTCATCGCCGAGGTGAGCCCGCGGATCTCCGCGTCCTGTACGACCATCCGGTTGAGCAGCGGGTCGATCTCGATCATCTCGGCACCGCGGGCGAACGCCTCGACCACGGCGTCCGCGGGGCTGAGGCCCTCGACGGTCCGCTCGAGGTCGGCCATGCCGCGCTCGAAGGTGTGGTTCGCCAGCGCGATGAGAAGGTTGTCCTTGTTCGGGAAGCGGCGGTACAGCGTCGAACGACTGACGCCCGCGGTCTTCGCGATGGAGTCCATGTTCGCCTGGCGCACGCCGACGTCGGTGAACTCCCGCGCCGCGGCCCGCAGGATCGCGGCCTCCTGTTCCTCCGTCGACGCGGTGACGCGTGCCTTACGAGAGCCCGGCATCAGCGTCGCACCAGGGTGACGGGCAGACGATCCTTGGGTACCGGGAGCGCACTGTAATCCATGGGTAGACGGTATCCCGCGGGCACCGACCACTCGTAGTCGCGCAGCAGATTGTGCATGATCGTCTTGATCTCCATCTGGCCGAAGTACAGGCCGATGCACTTGTGGACCCCGCCGCCGAACGGCATCCACGCCATACGGTGCCCCTTGTCCTCGGCACGCTCCGGCGAGAAGCGCTCGGGGTCGAACCGGCCGGGATCGGTGTAGTACTTCCGGTCCCGGTGATTGGCCATCTGCGGCACGCACACCATGGTGCCCTCCGGGATGAAGCGGCCCAGCACCTGCGTGTCCTTGATGGCCATCCGCGGCTGCGCGGGCACCGGCGGACACATCCGCAGCGACTCCTTCATCACCGCGTCGAGCACGGTCAGGTCGGCGAGGCCGTCGTAGGTGAGCTCCGGACCCAGTTCCATCGACTGCGCCCGCGCGGTGGCCTGCCACTCCGGGTGCTGCGCCATGCGGTACGCCATCTGGGTCATCGTGATGGTCGACGTGTCGTGCGCGGCCATGAGCACGAAGATCATGTGGTTCACCACGTCGTCGTCGCTGAACCGGTGCCCGTCGTCGCTCTCGGCGTGGCACAGCACCGAGAACAGGTCGGGCGTCGCCGTGGCACGTTTCGCCGGGAGATGCTGGTAGAAGAATTCTTCGAGGATCTTGCGGGATCGCAGGCCCTTCCACCACCGCCCACCGGGGACCGGTTTGCGCACCAGGGCGACACCCGCGCGGACCGTCTCGATGAACGCCTTGTTGAGGCGGTCCGCCTCGGCCTTGCTCAGTTCCAGGCCGAGGAATATCTCCAGGGCGACGTCGAGGGTGAGCTTCTTGAACTCCTCCATCAGCAGCACTCGCCCGTGTCGGTCCAGCCCGCTCGCTCCGCTCCCGCTGGTCGGGAACCGCGCGACCCGGTCGACGATCACCGGCTGCATCTCCGCGAAGTAGCCCTTGAGCACGTTCGGCGAGAACGCCTGCTGCATGATGTGCCGGTGGTGGCGGTGCTCGTCGAAGTCGAGCAGCATGATTCCGCGGTTGAAGAACGGCCCGATGAAGAAGCTCCACGCGGGGGGGTTCGCGAACCCCCGGTCCCGGTTCATCAGGATCTCGCTCGCCGCCTCGGCGCCGCTCGCGATCACCATCCGGACTCCGAAGGCGTTGAGGGCGGAAACGTCGCCGTATTCGGCACGACGACGGTCGGCGAACGCGAACGGATCGCGCCGCATGGACAGCACCTCCAGGACCCCGTTGCGGGTGCTGACCGGAACGGGCCGCAGACCGCTCTCGGCGTCGGGCGTGGCGAGCAGCGGCACGGCCATGATTCCTCCTGGAGCGCGAACTATGAAGCAGCTCACTCCATTGAAACAGATTTCGTCATCTGTTTCTAGGATCCGGCTGACGAGGTCAGCGCGCCATCAAGACGGCGTGGCAGCGCCGCAGGCGTTCGATCCACCAGGCGGTGCGCTCGGGCGAGGCGAGCGGCAGGTCGTCGAAGGGCTGCACGATCTTCGGCTTCACCACGCCCTTACGCGGGATGAACGACGGCGCCGTGTCCTCCTCGAAGAGCACCGCCGTGCCGAGTCCGCAGGCGTGGTCGAGCACCGGGAGGGCGGCCGCGGCGGAGACCGACGCCGACATGCCGATCGCGGTGTCGAGCGCACTGGAGATCACCACGTCCATCTTGAGGCCGCTCGCGAGTGCCAGCACCTTGCGCATGCCGCCGAGCGGCGCCACCTTCAGCACCGCGATGTCGGCCGCATCGGCCTTGGCCACCAGCAGCGGATCCTCGGAACGGCGGATCGACTCGTCGGCGGCGATCGGCACGTCCACCACGCGACGCACCGCGGCCAGCTCCTTAATGGTCGCACACGGCTGCTCGACGTATTCCACGTCGCCGATCGCTTCGATGGCCTCGATCGCCGTGGGCACGTCCCACGCCCCGTTCGCGTCGATCCGCACCCGAGGGATCACCTCGCGCGCCGCGGCGACGCGCTGCACATCGTCGTCCAGAGTCTGGCCGGCCTCGGCGACCTTGACCTTGGCGGTCGTCGCGCCGGGGTAACGGGCAAGGACCTCGGCCACCTGGTCGGCGGGCACGGCGGGCACCGTCGCGTTGACCGGCACGGTGTCGCGGACGGCCGGCGGCGGCCCCTGCCAGGCGGCCTCGATCCCGGCGGCGAGCCAGTTCGCGGACTCGACGTCGTCGTACTCGACGAACGGCGAGAACTCGCCCCAGCCCTTGAGGCCGCGGAAGATCATCGCCTCGCGCACGGTGATTCCGCGGAAACGGGTGCGCATCGGCAGGGCCACCACCAGCGCGGACTCTTCGATCACGTCGAGCGGCGGCAGTTGCGGTTTGCTCGCCCGGACGGTGAAGATCGGCATCTCCCCCTGCTTGCCGGGGATGGCGAACGGATTGTTGGCGCCGGGCTGATAGACCATGCTGCGAGCCTACCGAGCGGGACCGGTTCAGCCGGCCGAGGCGTGTCTCCCGAGTCTTCTCCGAGGACCGGAAAGAGACTCGGGAGACAGGCCCTTACCCGCCGAGCCCGGGTGCGACCGGCACGCACGGCACCGGCCGGGGATGCGCCGGATCGAGAGCGTTCAGCACCACCGCCACCGACCGCGGCGACGCGACGATCGAGAGATGGTCGGAGCGGTCGGCCGGACAGGTGTCCTGCAGCACGATGTTGGTGGTGCGCGGGCCGGGCACGTCGCCGTCGGTGTACGGCTCGACGATGCCGTCGTGCCTCGTCATCACGTTGGTGTAGGCGATGCCCGGGACGTAGGGGCCGCCGCCGGCGTTGATCTGATTCATGAAGGCCGAGCCGTACTGCTCCTGGTTGCACTCGGGATAGGGCCACAGGCCACCCGCGCCCACGGAGTCCAGGAACGCCGCGGCGGCGTTGCACGCGCTGCTGTCCTGGCCCTTCCAGTACGGCGCCAGCGAGATGTACTTGTCGACCTCGTGCGCGCCGCCCAGGTATTTGACCCAGTAGGCGGGCATCAGGGTGCCCTCGGAGTGGCCGACGATGTCGACCTGCCGCGCGCCGGTCGCCGCACGCACCCGCGCGACGAATCGCTGCAGCTCGACGGCGCTGGTGCGCATGTCGTTCAGGCCGCCGAGCGCGCTCACCGGCCAGGTCGTGCCCGGCCGCACCCCGTAGGTCAGCGCGAAGACGCAGTAGCCCTCGTTGTGCAGCGCCGGCACCATCGTCGCCCAGTTGGTCTGCCGGTTGCCGCCGGTGCCGTGGACCAGGATCACCGGGTTCGGATGTGCGGCGCTCGGCGTGCAATGCCAGTCGTTGGAGCCGGGCAACGACCCGCCGGGATTCCGCAGCTCGGCCCGGGCACCGTCGAAGAAGTCGTGCGAGACGGGCAGCGTGTCGTGCGCCCGTGCCGCCCCCGGCGCGCCCAGGATCGTCACGACGAGGCACGACGCCACGGTGACCCATACCGCGAGGGTGCGGCGAACCGCGGACGCAGCCATGCCCGACCCTACTGCGGCCGGCCGGCCGGAGAGCCGTACACCGGCCCCGCGGCGTGCACGGGCGCGGATCGGTCGTTCCCGGCGACGAGCTTGTCGACCAGCACGCCGATCCAGGCGAAGACGACCACCACCACGACGACGGGCAGCGCATAGATCACCAGGTCGCTCACCGCGTTCCCGATCGGCGTGTAGGCCGGGCGCCACTCCAGCTTCCCGAGGAGCCAGCACGCCACCGCGGCGATCAGCCCCGCGACCGGCGCGAGGAGCAGCGTCGCCGCCGACCTCCGCCGGGCCCGGAACCAGGCGCACACGATCAGCGTCACCGCGACGAAGATGAAGACCGGAAACGTGGCCTCCGAGCCGACGACGGACCTCAGCGCGCCGTTGTGCGGCAGCCAGAGGTGCAGGGCGACCAGGAGATTCCAGGCGAAGACCACACCGACGGCACCCAGCGCGAACAGCACCGTACCGGTCCGTGAGCGCAGCCGGGTATCGACCGCGGGAATCACGAACAGTGCGG
This sequence comes from Gordonia marina, assembly GCF_052036135.1. NCBI lineage: Bacteria > Bacillati > Actinomycetota > Actinomycetes > Mycobacteriales > Gordoniaceae > Gordonia > Gordonia marina. The sequence goes on along the minus strand of NZ_JBPSDN010000030.1, from coordinate 35,813 downwards.
CGACGAGCGGCGGAAGCACCCACAGCCCGCGGAGGAATCCCCACTGCATCGCGGACAGCGAGGTGTGTTCCGAGAGCAGCGATGCCCCGAACGTCGCCAGGAAGCCGAGGCCGAGATAGGCCACCGCGGCGAGGATGCCGCAGACGAATCCGGCGACAGTTCCCCCGTTCCCACCGGATCGCGCGGGCACGGGGGTCTGCGGAAGGTAGCCGGGCGCCGAGGGCGGATAACCCGGCCCGGGGTAGGCGGGCGCCGAGGGCGGATAGCCCGGCGCGCGGTAGCCGGGTGCGGCGGGCGGATGAGCGGGCGCCGGGTACCCGGGCGGCGGGGCCGGATACCCGGCGTGTGCGGGCATTCCGGCGGGCGCAAGGCCCGGCGCGGCCGTCCGCGGGCGGCCGGACGCGTCGTCGAGCGCACCGTACGTGGGCGGCGGCCCCGGTGCGGCATGGCGGGGCGCTTGCGGCTGACTCATGGGGCGACAGTATCCCGTCCCTGGCCCGACCGCCGGAGCGAGCGGGATCGCCACCTCACGATCATCGGACAGATGGGAACAATCCGGCATACCCACCCCATATTGGCACAATTACTGAGTTCTGTTTCAATCTCGCGCTACGCTGGATCCCATGACCACCGACTTCTCCACGGGGGTGCGCGAGGCGGAGCCGAGCATCCTGGGCACCGATGAACCCGAACTCCGGCTCGGCGCCGACTCGCTGCTGTGGAAATTCGCCGGGGACGTGCGCATGGTGTTCGGATTCCAGCGGCTCGCCGGCACGGAGAACTGCATCGAGCAGCTCGCCCAGGGGGTCGAGGACCATTCGGTGATCTTCAGCGACTTCCTCGGCCGTGCGCGCCGGACCGGGCCGCCGGTGATGCGCACCATCTACTCCGACGACCCGTACGCGTGGGGCCACCGGGTCCGCGACTTCCATCGCGAGATCAAGGGCACCATCGCCGACGGTTCCCGCTACCACGCGCTCAACCCCGAACTGTTCTATTGGGCGCACGCGACCTTCGTCGACCAGGTCCTGTACATCACCGACACCTTCATCCGGCGACTCTCGTACGAGGAGAAGGTGCAGATCTTCGACGAGAGCAAGGTCTGGTATCAGCTGTACGGCGTCAGCGACCGGAGCCAGCCGCAGACGTACGAGGAGTTCCGCGCGTACTGGCAGTCGATGTGCGAGCGATTCGTCCCGACGCGGACGATCGTGTACGCGACCGGCTATCTCCGGAAGGGACTGCCCCGGCCGCGGCGGATCCCCGGACCGCTGTGGCGGATGACGTCGGCGCCGTTGAACGCCGCGCTGCGGCTGGTCGTGATCGGCACCCTTCCCCCGGAGATGCGCGAGGTCTGCGACCTGGACTGGTCACCACGCAGGCAACGCCGGTTCGACAGGTTCGCGGCGCTGATGCGCGCGGCCAACCCGCTGTTCAACCGGCTCCCCCTGCGGTGGCTCTACGTGCCGTGGGCCTTCGAGGGCTGGACCCGCACCGGTGCCGACCCCCGGCGTATCCACAACTGAACCACGGGGCGCCGGCCGCGGCGTTCGGACCTCATCGCTCCGTCGCGTCGTCAACCGGCCAGGAACATCCTGTCCCGGAGAGGACCGATCACCGGTTCCAGGCAGCCCGCCGGATCGCCGGTGAGGTCGTGCCGGCTGAAGCTCAGGGTGACCCCTCCGGCGGTGGCGAGGGCGTTGCGCTTGCGCATGTCCCGCGAGAACGCCTTGTGGTCCCGGTGATGTGCCCACCCGTCGATCTCGACCGCGACCTTCAGCTCCGGCCAAGCGAAGTCCACGACCCAGCCATGGAACGGATACTGCTGCACACGGCCTTCGAGCGCCTCCGTCCTGACCAGATTCCTGGAACCGGACGTTTCTACGGTCGGCGACCGTAGAAACGTCCGGTCTCGCGGCCGTCCCCGGTCGAGCCCCGGTTCACCCCAGCAGGTGGCGCCGCACGGCGACGGTGAACTCGCGCGGACGGTCGCGGTGCACGCTGTGGCTGGACGGGATGGTCGTGAACTCCCCGTTCGGCAGCACGTCGGCGATCCGGCGCAGATGCCGCGGCGCGAGGAAGCTCCGCTCCCCGCCGGACACCACGAGCACGGGCGCCGACAACGCCCCGAGTCCGTCCCACCAGTCCGTATCGACCCGCTCGAACTGCCGGCCCACCTGGTCCGGCACGGTGCGGTCGAACCGGACCAGGGTCATCGGGCTGGTCACCACCGCGCGGATCCCGCGGAGCCGATCCCCCAGCCCGGCGAACGCCGGCACGACCTTCTCCTCCAGATCCGCCGCGCTCTGCGGCATGGGCGGCGGTTCCTCCAGCACCAGCCGCCCCACCCGGTCGGGCCGGGTCATCGCGAGCCGCAGCGCGGAGTGCGCACCCAGCGAATGCGCGACCACATCCACCCGGGGCACGGCGAGGTCATCGAGGACCGCGCCGAGATCTTCCGCGAAGTCGCCGAGCCCGTAACGGCGGGCGCGCTGACTGTGGCCGTGTCCGCGCAGGTCGACGGCGATGGTGCTCCGCCCGGCGGCGCGCAGTGCCGACGCCACGCGCCGCCACGTTCCGTGGTCGCCGCCCATGCCGTGCACGAGCAGGACCGGTCGCTCGTCGTCCACGGACGGCCGCCGTCGCACCTCGACGGCGAGATCCGGCGCCTCTCCGTCCCGCTGAATCACCCGCACGGGTATCTACTGTAGGCGGAGGCGCTAGCGTGACCGGGTGCGAGACTCACGATTCACCAGTGGCTTGGCCTTCGCCGCGGTGTCGGCGGCGTCGTTCGGCCTGTCGGGCACCGTCGCCCGGTCCCTGCTCGAGATCGGCTGGTCGGCCGGGGCGGCGGTGACCGCGCGGATCACGATCGCCGGACTGGTGCTGCTACTCCCTGCGGTGTGGAGCCTGCGCGGCCGGTGGCATACCCTCGCGAACGGCCGGGTCTGGGGCGCGATAGTGACATACGGCCTGGTCGCGGTCGCCATCCCCCAACTCTGCTACTTCTACTCCGTGATGACGCTGCAGGTCGCGGTCGCCCTGCTGATCGAGTACATCGCGCCGGTCGCCGTAGTGATCTGGATGTGGGCGCGGCACGGCCAGCGCCCGACGTGGCTGACCGCCGCGGGCGCGGTGATCGCGGCCATCGGCCTCGCGCTGATCCTTCAGGTATTCGGCGGTGTCAGCCTCGACGCGGTCGGTGTCGCGTGGGCGCTCGGCGCGATGCTGGGCGCGGCGGGCTTCTTCATCCTGTCCGCGCACACCGCACCCGACCTGCCCGGCATCGCACTCGCGTCGGGCGGTCTTCTCGCCGCCGGGCTCGGACTCGGCCTGGCCGGGCTGCTCGGGGTGCTGCCGATGGCGGAATCGACGGACGACGTCGAGCTGGCCGGTGCGCCGCTGCCCTGGTGGGCGGCCGTGGCCCTGCTCGCCCTGGTCACCGCTGCGCTCGCCTACGTCACCGGGATCGCCGCCACCCGGCGGCTCGGCGCCCGCCTCGCCTCCTTCGTCGCACTGTCCGAGGTGGTCGCCGCGGTGATCTTCGCCTGGGCGCTGATCGGCGAGGTGCCGACCGCGGTGCAGCTCGCCGGCGGTGCGCTGATCCTGATCGGCGTCATCGTCGTGAAGCTGGGCGAGCGCGAGCCGATCCGCCCCGACGAACTCGACCTGGTCGATCCGTGACGCGGCTCAGAGGCTGCCGAGGATCTTGGCGCGGAGGTCGTCGTACTCGGCTCGTGAGATCCGGCCGCCCGCGAACAGGCCGTCGATCTCGTTGAGCCGCTGCGTCACGGTGCGCCGGTCCGGGGCCGCGGCCGCCGGTTCCGGCGATCCGGCCGGGCCGCGCGTCTTCCCGTATCGGCGAGCGATCTCCAGGACCTCGCCGCGCACCTGCGGATCGCCACGCAGATCCAGCGTGCCCTGGACGGGGATACCGTTGCGCGACAGGATGTCCAGCACCTGGACGAGCGCCTCGCGGTTGCCGGTGAGGTCGTAGTCGACGCCGTCCTCGGTCGAGGTCATCACGGCGGGGACCGAACCGGCGTAGAGCTGGGTCAGGTCCCAGTCGACCTCGAACTTCTGCGTCTCCGGATCGACCTGTACGGCCAGCACCCGGCTCGGCAGGAGTCCGACGGCGATCGTCGGGACGGTCATCCGCTTGGTCGCGGTGAACGACGGCACGCGCGGCCCGTGGATCCGCAGGTCGAAGGCGATCACCCGCCGGTCGTTGATCTCCATGCCGGTCTCCTGCAGCGACGTGACCTCGGCGACGGCCGGGCAGCCGGAGACCGCCAGCCGGGACGACTCCGCGCGGCCCCGGACGGTCGCCGTCGTGAGGCCCAGCGCGATCAGGACGTCGACGACCGTGATCCCTAGGCCCGCCCACAGCATCCACCGGGCGTCGTCGCTGCCGATCGCGAAGTAGCCGATCAGGAAGATCGGTCCGACGATCCCGGCGACGAGCATGAAAGCGAAGTACTTCAGAAACGTCTTGATGAAGTCGGCACCGTCCATGAGCGGGAGCCTAGCGACCGCACGCCGCGAGCGCGACGCCCGCGGCCGTTCCGGAAATGCGGCATTCCGCGGTGTCCACGACCCTCACCGCCGACTCGCCCGTGCTCGAGTGCCGCGGCGACGGTGTCACGGATGCACGAAGTGCCCGCCCCGGACGAACCGGAACCCTTCGACCGCGTGTCGTCGCAGGCTCCGCCACGCATGCTCAGGACAGGCGGACGAAACACGAAGTGCCCGCCCCGGACGAACCGGAACGGGCACTTCGAGAAAGACCTCAGAGAGTCAGACTCACTTGATGATCTTGGTGACGCGGCCGGCACCGACGGTGCGGCCACCCTCGCGGATGGCGAAGCGCAGGCCCTCGTCCATGGCGACCGGCTGGATGAGCTTCACGGTCATCTCGGTGTTGTCGCCCGGCATGACCATCTCGGTGCCCTCGGGGAGGGTCACGACGCCGGTCACGTCCGTGGTACGGAAGTAGAACTGCGGACGGTAGTTGTTGAAGAACGGGGTGTGGCGGCCGCCCTCGTCCTTCGACAGGATGTACGCCTGGCCCTCGAACTCGGTGTGCGGGGTGGTGGTACCCGGCTTCACGATGACCTGACCGCGCTCCACGTCCTCACGCTTGAGGCCGCGCAGCAGCAGACCGGCGTTGTCGCCGGCCTGGGCCGAGTCGAGCAGCTTGTGGAACATCTCGATACCGGTGACGGTGGTCTTGGTGCTCTTCTCGCGGATGCCGACGATCTCGACTTCCTCGTTCACGTGGACCTCGCCGCGCTCCACACGACCGGTGACCACGGTGCCGCGGCCGGTGATGGTGAAGACGTCCTCGACGGGCATCAGGAACGGCTTGTCGGTCTCGCGGACCGGGTCCGGCACCGAGTCGTCGACGGCCTGCATGAGGTCCTCGACCGACTTGACCCACTTCGGGTCACCCTCGAGCGCCTTCAGCGCCGAGATCGGGATGACCGGGGCGTCCTCGTCGAACTCCTGGGCGGCCAGCAGTTCGCGGACCTCCATCTCGACGAGCTCCATGATCTCCTCATCGTCGACCATGTCGGCCTTGTTGAGGGCGACCAGGATGTAGGGCACGCCGACCTGGCGGGCGAGCAGCACGTGCTCACGGGTCTGCGGCATCGGGCCGTCGGTGGCGGCCACGACCAGGATCGCGCCGTCCATCTGGGCGGCACCGGTGATCATGTTCTTGATGTAGTCGGCGTGACCCGGAGCGTCGACGTGAGCGTAGTGACGCTTCTCGGTCTGGTACTCGACGTGGGAGATGTTGATCGTGATACCACGAGCCTTCTCCTCCGGAGCCTTGTCGATCTGATCGAAAGCGAAGCTCTCGTTCAGGTCCGGGTACTTGTCGGCCAGCACCTTGGTGATGGCGGCCGTGGTGGTGGTCTTGCCGTGGTCGACGTGACCGATGGTGCCGATGTTCACGTGCGGCTTGGTCCGCTCGAACTTCGCCTTGCCCACTTGTGTCCTCCTGGACTCGGGTCTACCGGGGCGTTCCCGGCAGAGGTCTGTGTTTACTAGTTTATTGCGCCGCAGCGCGGGTCCGCCCGGGCGGGCCGGAGAAGTTACTCTCCGGTCGCCTTCGCGATGATCTCCTTCGACACGTTCGCCGGAACCTCGGCGTACGAGTCGAAAACCATGGAGTAGTTAGCTCGGCCCTGAGTCTTCGACCGCAGGTCTCCGATGTAGCCGAACATCTCCGACAGCGGAACCTGAGCCTTGACGACTCGAGCACCGCTGCGCTCCTCCATGGCCTGGATCTGGCCACGGCGGGAGTTCAGGTCGCCGATGACGTCGCCCATGTAGTCCTCCGGAGTCGTGACCTCGACGGCCATGATCGGCTCCAGAATGACGGGCTGTGCCATGCGTGCAGCCTCTTTGAGAGCCTGCGAACCGGCGATCTTGAAGGCCATCTCCGAGGAGTCGACGTCGTGGTACTGACCGTCGAGCAGGGTGACCTTCAGGTTGACCAGCGGGTAGCCGGCCAGCACGCCGTACTGCATCGCGTCCTGCGCACCGGCATCCACCGACGGGATGTACTCGCGCGGGACACGACCGCCGGTGACGGCGTTCTCGAACGCGTAGGTGGCGCCTTCCTCGGCGTCGACCAGCGGCTCGAGCTTGATCTGGACCTTCGCGAACTGGCCCGATCCACCCGTCTGCTTCTTGTGGGTGTAATCGTGCTTCTCGACGGTCTTGCGGATCGTCTCACGGTAGGCGACCTGCGGCTTGCCGACGTTCGCCTCGACCTTGAACTCGCGACGCATACGATCGACGAGGATGTCGAGGTGGAGCTCGCCCATACCGCCGATGACGGTCTGGCCGGTCTCCTCATCGAGCTGCACCGAGAAGGTCGGATCCTCTTCGGCGAGCTTCTGGATCGCGACGCCCAGCTTCTCCTGGTCGGACTTGGTCTTCGGCTCGATCGAGACGTTGATGACCGGGTCCGGGAAGGTCATGGACTCCAGGACGATCGGGTTGGCCGGATCGCACAGGGTGTCGCCCGTGGTGGTGTCCTTCAGGCCGATCATCGCGTAGATGTGGCCCGCGACGGCGTCGTCGACCGGCATCTCCTTGTTGGCATGCATCTGGAAGAGCTTGCCGATGCGCTCCTTCTTGCCCTTGGTGGCATTCAGGACCTGGGTGCCGGGTTCGACCTTGCCCGAGTAGACGCGGACGAAGGTCAGCTTGCCGAAGAACGGGTGCGCGGCGATCTTGAAGGCCAGAGCCGAGAACGGCTCGTCCTTGCTGGGCTTGCGAACCAGCTGCTCTTCCTCGTTGCCGAGGGCGTGACCGTGCACCTCACCGATGTCCAGCGGACTCGGCAGGTAGTCGATCACGGCGTCGAGCATCGGCTGCACGCCGCGGTTCTTGAACGCGGAACCACACAGCACCGGGTACAGCTCGGAGTTGACGGTCATCTTGCGGATGGCGCCCTTGATCTCCTCGACCGTGAGCTCCTCGCCGGAGAAGTACTTCTCCATGAGGGACTCGTCGGACTCGGCGACGGTCTCGAGCAGCTGCTCGCGGTACTCGGCGGCCCGGTCGGCGAGATCGGCGGGGATCTCCTGCACCTCGTACGAGGCACCCATCGTCACGTCGCCCTTGGCGTCGCCCGGCCAGACCAGCGCGCGCATCTCGACGAGGTCGACGACGCCGACGAAGTCGTCCTCGGCACCGATCGGGAGCTGCACGACCAGCGGCTTCGCGCCCAGGCGATCGATGATCGTCTGCACGGTGAAGTAGAAGTCCGCGCCCATCTTGTCCATCTTGTTGACGAAGCAGATGCGCGGGACGTCGTACTTGGCGGCCTGGCGCCAGACCTGCTCCGACTGGGGCTCGACGCCCTCCTTGCCGTCGAAGACGGCGACGGCACCGTCGAGCACGCGGAGGCTGCGCTCCACCTCGACGGTGAAGTCGACGTGACCCGGGGTGTCGATGATGTTGATCTGGTTCTTGTTCCAGAAACAGGTGACGGCGGCGGAGGTGATGGTGATACCCCGCTCCTTCTCCTGCTCCATCCAGTCGGTGGTCGACGCACCGTCGTGGGTCTCACCGATCTTGTAGTTGACACCCGTGTAGAACAGGATGCGCTCGGTGGTGGTGGTCTTGCCGGCATCGATGTGCGCCATGATGCCGATGTTGCGGACCTTGGTGAGGTCGTTCAGCACTTCCTGTGCCATTGGGTTCCTTCGGAAGTTAGAGGACTTGAGGCTGTCTTCATCTCGGGGCGCTCGCGCCGCCGAGACAAGTCTGGCGGGCCGTGGCGACATCCGCTGAACTGCGAATGCCGCCGCGGCGGCCGCTCAGACTAGAAGGTCACCAGCGGTAGTGGGCGAAGGCGCGGTTGGCCTCGGCCATCTTGTGGGTGTCCTCGCGTCGCTTGACGGAGGCGCCCAGGCCGTTGGAGGCGTCCAGCAGCTCGTTGGCGAGGCGCTCGACCATGGTCTTCTCGCGGCGCTGCCGGCTGAAGGTGACCAGCCAGCGCAGGGCCAGCGTGTTGGCGCGGCCCGGCTTGACCTCGATCGGCACCTGGTAGGTGGCACCGCCGACGCGGCGGCTCTTGACCTCGAGGGTGGGCTTGACGTTGTCGAGCGCACGCTTGAGGGTGATGACCGGATCGGTGCCGGTCTTCTCGCGGGTGGCCTCGAGGGCCTCGTACACGATCCGCTCGGCGGTCGACTTCTTGCCGTCGAGCAGGATCTTGTTCACCAGCTGGGTGACCAGCGTCGAACCGTAGACCGGGTCGTTGACGAGGGGGCGCTTGGGTGCGGGTCCTTTACGTGGCATGACTTATCAGTTCCCCTTCTTGGCGCCGTAGCGGCTGCGAGCCTGCTTGCGGTCCTTGACACCCTGGGTGTCGAGCGAGCCGCGGATGATGCGGTAACGAACACCCGGGAGGTCCTTCACACGGCCACCGCGGACGAGCACCATCGAGTGCTCCTGCAGGTTGTGGCCCTCACCGGGGATGTATGCGGTGACCTCGACGCCGCTGGTGAGGCGCACGCGGGCGACCTTACGCAGAGCGGAGTTCGGCTTCTTCGGGGTGGTGGTGTACACGCGGGTGCACACGCCGCGGCGCTGCGGGCTGCCCTTCAGAGCGGCGGTCTTCTTGACGGAGACCTTGTCCTTGCGGCCCTTGCGGACCAGCTGGTTAATAGTTGGCACTGAGTTCTTTCTCCTCGTGACCGGCGGGCGCCGGTCGTTCATCGTGTCGCGGTTGGTGCTCCGGGCAGGTCGCTCGCGGCGTTTCAGGCGCCTCGAACGGTTTCCGCAACTCGCCCCACCAGGGCTATTAACCCTGGTCAGTGGGATAATCGTGCACCCGTTGTCGGGCGTGTCGCAGCAGGTACGACGTGGGCACGACTCCCCGCTCGCCGCCCGGATCTCCGGACGCCAGACGGGCAGCATCCAGCCTGGGCCGGACGCCGACGTACTACTCTACCGGCCTGGTTTCGACAGGTCAAAACTCTTGACGGGGCGGCCGAACGCATCCCGAACACGCCGGCGACACGCCGCACGGATCGCCCTACGCGTCGGCATTGATCAGGACCGACGCCGCCGTCCGCGCCGCCCCGGCGTCCCGCGCGATCACCGCGTCCACCAGCAGCTCGTGAGCCGCGGTGTTCGACGGCCCCGCGCCGCCCGCCTGATGGACGATCACCTCTCGCAGCGCGGGCAGCAGCGAGTCGTAGAACTCCAGATACACGGCGTTGTGACTGGCCGCGACGATCGCCCGATGCAGTCGCGCGTCGGTCTCGACGGCGGCCGGCCAGTCGACCGGCGGCTCCTGTTCGGGCCAGTCCCGGTTCCGGAGGGCCAGCAGCCTCCGGAGTTCGGCGACGTCGGCATCACTGCGGCGCTCGGCCGCCAGCCCGGCGGCGGTCACTTCCAGGGCCTCGCGCAGTTCCAGCAGATCGCGCCGGCGCGCGGCAGCGAAGAAGCCGCCGAACGCGACCTCCCGCTCATCACGCGCGACGACATAGGTGCCCGACCCCTGCCGCCGCTCCAGCAGACCGGCATGCACCAGCGACTGCACGGCCTCGCGCACCGTGTTGCGCGCCGTACCCGTCATCTCACACAGCTCGGGTTCGGTCGGGATCCGCTGCCCGACGACCCAGCGCCCCCGGGCGATCTCCTCGCGGAGCTGCTCAGTGACCTGGGCGATCAGGGTGCCACGCTTCACCTCCCGCATGCCCTCATTCTCACATGCCCACGGCCCTCTTCCCTCAATACATCCATTCATCCTATGATTTGTCGATGTCCGTCCTGCCCTTCACCGAGCCGATCCCGCACGACACCCGCTGGGGTCGCGGCGGCGGCCGGGCCCTCGTCCTGGTCGCGATCGTCCTGTACGCGTTCAGCCTGCGCGCGACGGTGTCGTCGATCACGCCGCTGCTCGGCCGCATCGCCGGCGACCTGGGTTTCGGCAGCGGCGGCATCGGCCTGATCGGCACCCTCCCGACGGTGATGTTCGGCATCGCCGGGATCGTCGCTCCGGCGCTGGGACGACGACTGGGATACGAGCGGCTCTCGCTCGTCGCGCTCGCCCTGATCGGCGCCGGCACCACCGCACGCTCGTTCCCCGACGGCATCGCACCGCTGCTGGCCCTGACCGGGGTCGCGCTGCTCGGCATCGGCTTCGGCAACGCTCTGTTGCCACCCCTGGTGAAGCGCTACTTCGGCGATCGCATCGTCGTCGTCAGCACCGTCTACATAACCTTCGTGCAGCTCTCCACCGTGATCCCGGCGGCGGTCGCGGTACCCGTCGCCGACGCCGTCGGCTGGCGGGCCGGACTCGCCATGTGGGCGGCGGTCCCCTTCGCCGCGCTGCTGCCCTGGATCGCGGTGCTCCGCCGGAACCGGCCCGCCGGCCGCCACGGCACCGGCGCGAGCGCTCCGCCGACGCCCGCGGCCCCGCCGCGGCTTCCGGTGTGGCGACTCCGCTACACCTGGGGTCTGACGTTGATGTTCGCGATGACCTCCCTGCTCGCCTACACACTGACGACCTGGATACCGGCGATCTACACGAGCGCCGGCAGCAGCGAGGCCTCCGGCGGCGCCATGGTCGCGATCTACTCGCTCGGCGGCTTCGCCGGAACACTGCTGACCCCCATGCTGACCACCCGGCTCGCCAATCCCTTCCCCCTCGCCGCGTTCTTCTGCATCTGCGCCCTCGTCGGCCTCGGCGGGCTGCTCTGGGCGCCGCTGACCGTTCCCTGGCTGTGGCCGGCGATCGCCGGGCTCGGCCCGAACATCTTCCCGATGGCGATCACCCTGACCAACCTGCGGACCCGCACGAGCGAGGGCTCCGCCGCCCTGTCCGGCTTCGCGCAGGGCATCGGCTATCTGATCGCGAGTTCCGGGCCGGTCGTCGTCGGGCTCCTCTACGGCGCGACGCACTCGTGGGGTGCCGCCGTCGCCTTCCTCGCCGGAGCCGCGGCACTCATGATGTGCGGCTCGTGGGTCGCGTGCCGACCGGGCCACGTCGAGGAGCGGCTCGCATGACGCCGTCGTCGGTCCGGCGCCGAGCACGACTCCGACCGGTTTGTGGGGTCCGCCCGCACGCTGCCACCATGGCTCGCGTGCCCCCGCTTCCATCCGCCTCCGACACCGCCACCGCCCGCCTGAGAGAGGCGGTGCACGGCCGCGGCGGGCAGCTTCTGGTGCTCGCCGCGATCGTGACGTTCTCGTTCTCGCTGCGGGCGGCGGTCACCTCGCTCACCCCGCTGCTCGGACGCATCTCCGAGGAACTGCATTTCGGCGACGCCGTCACCGGGGTGCTCGGCATGCTGCCGACGCTGCTGTTCGGCATCGCCGGTCTGGTCGGGCCGGCACTGGGTCGTCGTGCCGGATTGGAGATCGCCACCGTCGGCGCGGTGATCCTGACCGCCGCCGGCACCGGATTGCGCGGCCTCGCGGGTGGCGCGGGCACGCTGATTCTCCTGTCCGCGGTGGCCCTCTTCGGCATGGGCCTGGGCAATGTCCTGATCCCGCCCCTGGTCAAGCGCTACTTCCCGGCGCGGATCGCCACGGCGTCGACCACGTACATCCTGTGCGTCCAGCTGGGCACCACGGTCCCGGCGGCCGCCGCGGTCCCCCTCGCCGACGCCGCGGGCTGGCGCGCCGCACTCGCCGTCTGGGCGCTGATCCCGCTGATCGCGCTGCCGCCGTGGCTGGCGGTCGTCCGCCGTCGCCGGACACGGCCGGCGAACGACGTCGCCACCACGCGGTTGCCCGTCTGGCGGTCGTCGATCACCTGGGGCCTGGTGATGCTCTTCGGGATGACCTCGTTGATGACCTACTCCCTGTTCACCTGGGTCCCCACCGTCCTGACCTCCGCCGGCGGCAGTGACGCGCTGGGCGGGACGGCCGTGGCGGTGTTCTCCGGCGTCGGCTTCCTCGCCACCTTCGTCGCGCCGTGGCTGTGCATCCGCTTCACCGACCCGTTCGGCTTCGTCGTACTGTTCGCCGCGTGCATGCTCGGCGGTCTAGCCGGCCTGCGCTGGGCGCCGCTCGACGGCACCATGATCTGGATCGTGCTCACCGGCATCGGCGCCACCTCGTTCCCGATGTCACTGACCCTGATCAACGTGCGCACCCGGACCAGTTCGGGGTCGTCGTCGCTGTCCGGCTTCGGTCAGGGCATCGGCTATCTCCTGGCCTGCGCCGGCCCCCTCCTGTTCGGTGTCCTGCACGACGCGACCGACGGCTGGGACGTCCCGTTCGGACTGCTCGCGATCGCGTGCCTGGTGATGGTCGCCGGCGGGCGGATCGTGTGCCGGCCGCGTCTGCTGGAAGACGTGCTCCGCCCCGGCCCCTGAGCAGAACATTTCGGGTGTCCAGAATCCGGACACTCATCACCCCTTGCGGTGTGTGAGGATGATTCTCACGCACCAGGACTTTGGTCCCTGATGCGCGTGGACCGCACTCCGAAGCGCTGCCGCTCGCGCGCTCCGGAGTGTCGTGCAGGCCCACCGGCCGAAACCCCCGACTCGGCCGGTGGGCCTGTTCCATGTCCAGACCCTTTCCCTTGCGCCGCCGTCCGTGTCAGAGTGGGAATCATGGCTTCTTCGCTGCCGCACCGACCGGTCATCGCCGCGTCCTGGCAGCGCGTGCGCTCGACGGGCCTGGAGCACGACCACCGTCCCGACCCGATCCTGAGCGATGTCGACAGCGCCGACCCGCTGCTCGACGCCGCCCGCCCGGTCCTGCAGCGCGCCGCGGAGATGCTCGACGGCACGCCGACCGCGCTGCTCCTGGTCGACGACGCCAGCCGGATGGTCGCCCGGGTCTCCGGCGACGGCACCCTGGAACGTCGCCTGGCCGACGCCGGTGTGGTGACCGGCGCCGACTTCACCGAGGCCGCGATGGGCACCACCGCACTCGGCACCACCGCGGAGGTCCGCGGCGACACCGTGATCAACAGCAGCGAGCACTACCTGGAACAGTTCCGTTCGCTGAGCTGTTTCGGCCGCCCGATCATCCATCCCGGCACGCGCCGGGTGGCAGGCATCCTCTGCATGACCGAGGAAGCTCAGCGGATCAATCCGCTGTCCCTTCCGCTGGTGCGCGGCATCGCGCACGACATCGGCGAGCGTCTGCTGACTCGCAGCCATTCCGACCACCAGCGGGTAATCGCCGCGTTCGGCGACGCCGCCGACCGGCGCGACATCGCCCTCGCGGCCCTCGGCGACAACCTGCAGCTCACCAACGCCCTCGCCGCCCAGCTCTTGGCGCCGGCCGACTTCGGCACCCTGCGGCTGCTCCTCGAACAGAACGACATCCCGCCCACCGTCACGCTGGTGTCCGGGGTGACGGCCGCGGTGGAGGCCGACCGGATCCCCGGAGTACGGCACGCCGCCATCTTCCGCTTGCGTCCCCGGATCGACCGGTTGCCGTCCGGCGGTGTCGCCGCGGGAACACCGACGGCCACCACCGTCGCGATCTGCGGCGAACCCGGCACCGGGCGCACCACCCGCGCCTTCGGTATCGCCCCGCGCGAGCGGTCGACGGTGGTCGACGTCGCCGCGACCCTGCTCGCGGGCACTCCCCTCGATCTGGCGGCGACACTCCGGGAGGCGCAAGCGCGCGGGGAGGGCGTGGTGATCGACGCCGCCGACCTGCTCGATGAGCGGTCTCTTCAGCTCCTCCTCGCCGCGGTCGCCGGCCGCTCGGCCGCCGATCCGGCGCTGGTCGTGGTGACCGGCCCGCCCGACTCGCTGTCGCCGAGCGCCTCGGCGCTGGTCGCACGCTGCCGCCGGCGCACCACGCTGCCCCCGTTGCGCCAGCGACCCACCGAACTCGCCGCGCTCGGCCAGGAGATCCTGCGGGCCCGGGACGTGCGGCTCACGCTGAGCACCGACGCCTCCGATGCCCTGGTCTCCCAGGAGTGGCCGGGCAACCTGCGCGAGTTCGCGACCGTACTGAGCGAGGCCGCCGACGCCGCCCGCGCCCGCGGCGCCCGGACCGTCGACGTGGCCGATCTGCCCGACGGCTACCGCAGCACCTCCCGGGTCTCCCGGCTCCTCGGCCTGGAGCAGGCCGAGCGCCTCGCGATCGTCGAAGCGCTCGACGCCGCGAGCGGCAACAAGAGCCATGCCGCCAAGCGTCTCGGCATCAGCCGCACCACGCTGTACGCGCGGATCCGGGCACTCGGTATCCGCTGATCCCCGGCGGCATCACCCCCGCCGTTTCGACTGTCCACGCAGTCTGTCCACTTTCCGGACAAGCCGTCGGCCTCGATCCATGCGACAAATGAAGTACGTCACAGACAGTGGCGTGGTTCACACTCCATCGAACGCATCGCCCGGTCCACACCGGGCGAGAGAAGAGGTTCCGATGACCACATCCTTGACTCCGGCGCTGCTTCCCGCGGTCGCCGAGTTCGTCGCTTCCGACCGCAAGATGCTGATCGGCGGCGCATGGGTCGACGCCGCCTCCGGCGAGACCTTCGAGACGCTCGACCCCGCCACCGGCCAGGTGATCACCCGGGTCGCCAAAGGTGAGGCCGCCGACATCGACCGGGCCGTCGCCGCCGCGCGCGCCGCCTACGAGGGCCCCTGGTCGCGGATGAAGCCGAACGAACGCGAGCGCCTGATCTGGCGCGTCGGCGACATCCTCTCCGAACGCGCCGAGGTCTTCGGCCAGCTCGAAGCCCTCGACAACGGCAAGTCGGTCGCCATCGCCACCGCGGTCGACGTCGGGTGGTCGGCCGACGTCTGGCGCTACAACGCCGGCCTGGCCACCAAGATCACCGGCTCGTCGATCACCCCGTCCATGCCGTTCTCCCCCGACGGCCAGTTCCACGCCTACACGCGGCGCGAATCGCTCGGGGTGTGCGGGCAGATCGTGCCGTGGAACTTCCCGATCCTGATGGCGACGTGGAAGCTCGCACCCGCGCTCGCCGCGGGCAACACCGTCGTTCTCAAGCCGGCCGAGCAGACGCCGCTGTCGGCACTCATGCTCGGCGAGGTCTTCGAAGAGGCCGGCTTCCCGCCCGGCGTGGTCAACATCGTGCCCGGCTTCGGCGACGCGGGCGCAGCCCTCTCGGCGCACATGGACGTCGACAAGGTGGCGTTCACCGGCTCCACCGAGGTCGGCAAGAAGATCGTGCAGGCCGCCACCGGCAACCTGAAGAAGGTCTCGCTGGAACTCGGCGGCAAGAGCCCGAACATCGTCTTCGCCGACGCCGATCTGGAGGCCGCCGTCGCCGGCAGCGTCGCCGCGTGGATGTTCAACCACGGCCAGTGCTGCGTGGCCGGCACCCGCATGTTCGTGCAGCGGGAGATCTTCGACGACTTCACCCAGGCCGTCGCCGACGCCGCCGCGCAGGCCAAGATCGGCCCCGGCCTCGATCCCACCACCGAGCTCGGCCCGCTGGTGTCCCAGGAGCAGTTCGACCGCGTGAACGGCTACATCCAGCAGGGCCTCGCCTCCGGCGCCCGGGCCCTGACCGGTGGCGGCCGCTGGGGCGAGCAGGGCTACTTCATCGAGCCGACGGTCTTCGTCGACGTCGAACCGAGCTACTCGATCGTCGAGGAGGAGATCTTCGGCCCGGTCGTCGCCGCACTGCCCTTCGACGGCGAAGACGACGTGGCCCGCGCCGCGAACAACTCGATCTACGGTCTCGCCGCGGGCATCTGGACCAAGGACATCTCGAAGGCGCACCGCACCGCGGCCGCCGTCCAGGCCGGGTCGGTGTGGGTGAACCAGTACAACGGCTTCGACACCGCCCTCCCCTTCGGCGGATTCAAGCAGTCCGGCTGGGGCCGCGAACTCGGCGACTCCGCCGTCGACCTCTACACCCAGGTCAAATCCGTCAACATCGCCCTCTGACCCCGCTTCACCCTCACCCCTTTAGGAGTTCCCATGAAGACCAAGGCAGCAGTCCTCCTCGCCCCCGGCGAGCCGTTCAAGATCATGGAGCTGGAGCTGGATCCGCCCGGCCCCGGTGAAGTGCTGATCAAGTACACCAACGCCGGCCTGTGCCACTCGGACCTGCACCTGACCGACGGCGATCTGCCGCCGCGCTACCCGATCGTGGGCGGCCACGAGGGCGCCGGCATCATCCAGGAGATCGGCCCCGGCGTGACCAAGGTGAAGGTCGGCGACCACGTGGTCTGCAGCTTCATCCCGAACTGCGGCCACTGCCGCTACTGTTCCACCGGCCGCCAGAACCTGTGCGACATGGGCGCCACCATCCTCGAGGGCTCGATGCCCGACGGCACCTTCCGCTTCCACGGCCCGGACGGCGAGGACTTCGGCGCGATGTGCATGCTCGGCACCTTCTCCGAGTACTCGACCATCTCCGAGCATTCGGTAGTCAAGGTCGACGACTGGCTGCCGCTCGGCACCGCCGTCCTGGTCGGCTGCGGCGTGCCCTCCGGCTGGGGCACCGCCGTCGATGAGCGGGCGGGCAATCTCCGCCCCGGCGACACCTGCGTGATCTACGGCATCGGCGGCCTCGGTATCAACGCGGTGCAGGGCGCCGTCGCGGCCGGCTGCAAGTACGTCGTGGTGGTCGACCCGGTCGCCATGAAGCGCGACGCCGCACTCAAGTTCGGCGCGACGCACGCCTTCGAGAGCGCCGCCGAGGCGCAGGAGAAGGTCACCGAACTCACCTGGGGCCAGGGCGCCGACGCCGCGCTGATCCTGGTCGGCACGGTCGACGAGGACGTGGTGAGCAATGCCTTCGCCATCATCGGCAAGGGCGGGCGCGTGGTCATCACCGGTCTCGCCGACCCGGCCAAGAAGACGGTCCACGTCTCCGGCGCCGAGATGGCCCTCATGCAGAAGACCGTCCAGGGCACCCTCTTCGGCTCGATGAACCCGCAGTACGACATCGTCAAGCTGCTCCGCATGTACGACGCCGGGGAGCTCAAGCTCGACGAGCTGATCACCCAGCGGTACACCCTCGACGAGGTCAACAAGGGCTACGAGGATCTCCGCGCCGGGGTCAATCTGCGCGGCGTGATCGACCACGCCGAGTAGTCCCTCCCCAGCGGCCCTCGGGACCGAGCGGAGCCGCGACCATGACGGTCCCGGCTCCGCTCGTCGTCGCTATGGTGCGTTCAGCGCCGGCGGCTACCGCGAGCCCCACTCCGGCGGCGCGTACGACCAGCCGAGGTAGGTGCTGAGCAGGCGGTTGTACCGCTGCACCGTCGGGCCGTTGACGGCACCGCCGGACACGTAGGTGCCGTCGCCCACCGCGATCATCACGTGGCCGTAGCCCTGGTCATAGGTCGGGTTGGAGCTGAACACCAGCGCGCCCTTCGGAATGCCCGACGACGAGGTGTGGATCATCCCGCGCGAGCGCAGGTTGTTGAACGTGGCGATGGCACTGCCCGAACGTCCGCTGGTGCCGTATGCGTTCTCGACGAAGCGCTCGCACGCGAAGTTGTACGAGTTCGACCCGACCTGCGAGAGCGCCCACGAGACCGCCTTGGCCTCCCGGTTGCCCGACGGAGCGGGGGCCGGCGCCGGCTGACCACCGCAGCGCGGCGCCACGGCGTTGTTGGTGCCGGTGTAGATCCACGCGTCGGCGACGTAGCCCGAGCCGGCGATGTGGTCCCAGATGGTCGAGGTGCCGTAGTCGCCCTTCACCGCGGGCCCGGTGGTGGTGCAGTCGATGGTGACCCGCGTCTTGTCGTTCAGCCGGGCGACGATCGGCGCGGTGGTGTTCGGCGCGCTCCGCACGTTCAGGGTGATACCGCCGGTGTGCACGGTACCGGTGGCCGCGTCCGCAGCGCCCGCTCCGGCCACGGTCGCGGCACCCGCCGCGGCGACGGCGAGTGTCGCGGTGAGCACGCGGCCCAGTCGGTTGATCTTCATGCCGATCCTCTCGGTGTCAGCGCACCAGGTCGGTGCGGAGCCCAACCGTGACACCCGGCACGATCCCTGTCACGGGACACATGCCGCAAATACGGCATATCGGACGGAGAATCCCCCGTACGGCGTAAGCGCGAAGGCCCTCACCGCCAGGCCGGGGAGACTTCTCAGTCGGCCACCGAATGCGGCAGCTTCACCGAGCCCGGGGCCACCTTCGCCGGGCGGGACGGCGGCGGCACCATCGGGCCGCAGTTCCCGTCGGGGGCGACGTCGAGGTCGACGATCACCGGCGCGTGATCGCTCGGCTTGGTGCCCTTGCGAGCCTGGCGGTCGACCCACGCGGCCTGCACGCGCCGCGCGATCGGGTCACCCGCGACGATCAGATCGATCCGCATGCCGAGGTCCTTGTGGAACATCCCGGCCCGGTAGTCCCAGTACGAGTACATGCGCGCGTCCGGCCAGTGTGCGCGGCCGGTGTCGGCCATCCCGAGGTCGAGCAGACCTTGCAGCTCCGCCCGCTCCGGCGCGGTCACGTGCGTGTGCCCCTCCAGCGCCGCCGGGTCGAACACATCGGCGTCGGCCGGGATGATGTTGAAGTCGCCGCAGACCATGCTGTCGGCGGCGTCCGGGGCGACGGCCGCGCGCAGCTTGTCGAGCCAGGCCAGCTTGTACCGGTAGTGGTCGGAGTCCACCTCGCGACCGTTCGGCACGTAGACCGACCAGATGCGGATCCCGTCGCACACCGCCGACACGGCCCGGCCCTCCGGCGGCCCCGCGGGATCGGGGAAGCCCGGCGCGTCCGGGAACGCGGCGCGCACATCGTCGAGCCCCACCCTCGACAGGACCGCGACCCCGTTCCACTGCCCCTGCCCCACGTGCGCGAATTCGTAACCGCGCGAGGACAGTTCGTCGCCGAGTTCGGCGGCGAAGGCATCGTCGGAGACCTTGGTCTCCTGGAGACAGACGACGTCCGGCGCCCGCTCGTCGAGCCAGGGCAGCAGGCGCGGGATCCGCTGCTTCACCGAGTTCACATTCCAGGTCGCGACACGCATGGTCCCAGCCTATCGGGGCCGCCCGGCTGGGTTCGGGAGCATGCTCGGTGCCGAATGACCCTGGAAAACGAGTGGTGCACTACCTCAATCATCGGCGTCCCCCGGGGTGACGATTGCGGCGGGCCGAACGCCCGTCTCACCCACCGAGGAGGACACCATGACCCGTATCCCCGCCCGCAGGCTCCTGACCGTCGGGGGCGCGCTCTGCCTCGCCGCCGGGAGCGTCGTCGCCGTCGGCAGCGGCACCGCAGCCGCCGCGCCGGCGAAACCGACCTACGAGATCACCCTGCCGGCCGGCTCCCCGAACTGGATCAACCACTGGGACATCAGCCATAACACCGGGAAGTGCTATTTCCACAAGAAGAGTGGCTTCCCCGTCCCGAACGACGTCCGATCCGAACTCGTCGCGAGCGTGTACACCTGGCCGATCGACCCGCATGAACTCCAGTCGGGAGCCAACACGCTGTGGGTCGAGTGCGACGACGGCGGCAAGTCCGATGTGGTGACCGTGTACGCACCGCGCAATCAGCTCAACGATCTCCGCACACAGTTCAGCATCGACACCAAGAACCTGTTCGGTTCCTGAGCGGCGGTCACCCCGCCGCGGCCGCGGCGAGAAGGCACGCGATCAGGCCCCGGGTCTCCGCGGGGTCGATCACGTCGTCGATCTCGAAGTGCCTGGCCACGTTGAGCACGTCGGAGTGCTTCCGCATGGCCGCGGTCAGTTCCGCGACGGTCCGCTCCCGCTCCGCCGGATCCTCGATCGCGGCCAGCTCGGCCCGCAGCGACAGCCGGACGGCGCCCTCCAGTCCCATCGCTCCCATGTGCGCACCGGGCCAGGCGAGCGTCATCAGCGGCTCCCGCGTGCTGCCGCCGAGCATCGCCTGCGCACCGAGCCCGTAGCCGCGCCGCAGCACGACGCCGATCATCGGCACCGACAGCTGTGCCCCGGCGATGAGCAGCGCCGATGTCCGCCGCACCATACCGGTGGCCTCCGCCTCCGGGCCGACCATCATGCCCGGGGTATCGACCAGCGACACCACCGGGAAACCGGCCGAGTCGCAGAGCCGCAGGAACCGCGCCGCCTTGTCGCCGGCCGCCGCGGTGATCGCGCCGGCCACGTGCCGGGTGTCGTTCCCGAACAGCCCCACCACCCGGCCCTCGACGCGGCCGAGCGCCGTGAACAGCTCCGGCGCGAAGTCGGGCCCCAGCATGGTCACCGAACCGGCGTCGCACAGCGCCTCCACGATCGGCCCCGGGTCGTACGCGACCTGTTCCCGTTCGGGGACCACGTCGCGCAGCACGGACTGGTCCGCGGCCGTCCAGTCCTCCCGCGGGCCGAGGAAGTATCCGAGCAGGTCGCGCGCGGCATCGTCGACGTCGTCGCGATCCACCGCCACGTCGACCACCCCCGCGGCGGCCATCGTCTCGAGCGGTCCGACGTCGGCGGCGGCCACCTCGCCGAGTCCGCCGCCGGCGATCATCGCCGGGCCGCCCATGCCGAGCGAGCTGCCGTCGCACGCGACGATCAGATCGGCGCACCCGGCGATCACCGCGTTGCCCGCGAAGCAGTTGTCGTCGACCACGGCGATCCGCGGCACCCGTCCGGCGAGCCGGGCCCACGCCGCGAACGTGGTCACGTCGAGCGCCGACACCAGCGGCAGGTCACTGTCGCCCGGCCGTCCGCCACCGCCCGCGGCGAAGAAGAGCGTCGGCAGCGCGAGCCGCTCGATCACGTCGATCAGCCGGTCGCTCTTGATGTGCCCGCGCATGCCCTGCGTCCCGGCCATCACGAGGTAGTCGTACGAGAGCACCGCGCACGACCGGCCGTCGATCGTCGCCAGTCCCCCGACGATGCCGTCGGCGACGGTGCGGTCGAGCAGTTCGTCGTCGGATCTGCGGTTCGCCTGCGCCGCCGTCACGAACCGTCCGTACTCGACGAACGATCCCGGATCGACCACCGCCGCAATGTGTTCGCGGGCGGTCCGGCCGCCGCGGGCGTGCAGTTTCTCGACGGCCTCGGGCCGGGCCGAGTCCTCGGTCAGCGCACGACGCGCGAGCACCTGGAGCAGATCATCTCGAATGGCCATCTGCTCGACGCTATCGGTCGAAACCGAAGCTCGTCTGTTGTTCCGTGGTTGTCGGACGACCACCGAACAGCACACATCATCGGCGTCCGCACCCGCTCAGTCGGCGAGTGCGAGTTTGACCTGCTCCACCCAGGCGGCGACCACCTGGGAGCGGCGCCGGGAATCGTCGGAGAGCGTGTCGGCCAGCCCGAGACCACGGGCCAGGTCCAGGGTGATCTGCGCCAATCGATGCGCCTGCTCGCCGTGGACGCCCGCGGGATCGAGCCCCTGCACGGTCAGCCGGTGGGCGGCGCGGGCCAGCTTGGCCTCCCGCGGCAGGATCAGCTCGCGGAGCGCCTCATCGGAGGCGGCGGCGGCCCAGACCTGCAGGGCCGCTTTGAACGGCACCCCGATGTAGATGGAGACCGCCTGCTCGACGACCGCGGCGATACGGTCCGGACCGGCCGGCAGGCCGGTCTCGGCGGCGGTCTGGGTCATCTGCTCGAACATCTCGTCCAGCACCGCGGTGATCAGGTCCTCGCGGGTCGGGAAGTGATGCTGCGCCGCACCCCGGGACACCCCGGCCGCCTCGGCGACCGCGGCGACCGTCGTCGCCGACCAGCCCTTGGCGGCCAGCATGTCGACGGTCGCCGTCAGCAGCCGCTCGCGGGTCTGCCGTGAGCGCTGCTGCCGGGGCTCCCGGGCACCGACGGTCACGAGCTGCTCGCGTCCCAGGCCGGTGGACGCTTGCTCAGGAAGGCCGTCATGCCCTCGCGCGCCTCCTCCGACGAGAACAGTGCGGCCGATTCGGCGGCGCGTGCCGCCGTGGCCTCGTCGAACCCGTCGAGGAGCGCCGCCGTGGTGAGCCGCTTCGACGCGGCCAGCCCCTGCGGCGATGCCTTCCGCACACCCTCGAGGATCGCGTCCAGCTCCGCCCGCAGGCCCTCACCGGAATCGGCGGCGGCGGTGAGCAGTCCGGCCTCCACCGCGGCCGGGCCGCCGAACTTCTCCCCGGTGAGGAAGTAGCGGCCGACCGAACGCGCGGTCATCTTCGCCAGCAGCACCACGGAGATGATCGACGGTGCCAGGCCGAGTCGCGACTCGGTCAGCGCGAAGGTCGACTTCGGTCCCGCCAGGGCGATGTCGGCGGCGCCGACCAGACCGAAGCCGCCGGCGCGCACGTGCCCGTCGAGCACCACGATCATCGGCTTGGGCAGGTCGATGAACGACCGCATCAGACCGGACATCGCCGCGCCCACTTCCGCGGTGGCCTCCGCCGGGGTGAGCCCGCGCTGCAGCGCCTCGCCGAGATCGGCTCCGGCGCAGAAGGTTCCACCGGTGTGGGTGAGCACCACCGCGCGCACATCGGGGTCGGTACTCGCGGCGTCGACGGCCTCCCGCAGCTGGCGCACCAGCGTGGAGCTGAGGGCGTTGCGGTTGTGCGGCGAATCGAGCGTGATGGTGCAGACCGCGGACTCGGTCGCCGCGCGCACCAGTATCTGTTCGTCACTCATCGCGAAACCGGCTCTCTCAGTACGACTTCGGGAGACCCAGGCTGGCCTGGGCGACGAAGTTGAGGATCATCTCGCGGCTGACCGGGGCGATCTTGGCGATCCGGGACAGCGCGATCATCGGCGCCACCCCGTATTCGACGGTCAGGCCGTTGCCGCCCATCGAGTGCACCGCCTGGTCCACCGCCGCGACCGCCGCGTCGGCGGCGGCCAGCTTCGCCATGTTCGCCGCCTCGGCCGCGCCCCAGTCGTTCCCCTCGTCGTACAGGGTGGCGGCCTTGCACATCATCAGCTTGGCCATCTCGAGGTCGATCTTGATCTTCGCGAGCGGATGCGAGATCGCCTGATGCGTCGCGATCGGCGCCTTCCACACGGTGCGGTCGTTGACGTAGGCGACGGCCTTCTGCAGGGCGTAGCGCGCCATGCCGACCGCCGACGCCGACGCCATGATGCGCTCGGGGTTCAGGCCGGCGAAGAGCTGGCTCAGGCCGGCATCCTCGGAGCCGACGAGCGCGTCGGCGGGGAGCCGGACGTCGTCGAGGAAGAGCGAGAACTGCTTCTCCGGGTTCACCAGTTCCATCTCGATCAGCGTCCGGGAGAAGCCGGGCGCGTCGGTCGGCACGATGAACAGCGCCGGCTTGAGCTTGCCGGTCTTCGCATCCTCGGTCCGGGCGACGATCAGCACGGCCTCGGCCTGGTCGACGCCGGAGATGAACACCTTCTGCCCGCTGAGGATCCACTCGTCACCGTCGCGGCGCGCGGTCGTGGTGATCATGTGCGAGTTGGATCCGGCATCGGGCTCGGTGATGCCGAAGGCCATGGTGATGGAGCCGTCGGCCAGACCGGGGATCCAGCGCTGCTTCTGCTCGTCGGTGCCGAAGCGCGCGATGATGTTGCCGCAGATCGCCGGGGACACCACCAGCATCAGCAGGCCGGTGCCCGATGCGGCGAGTTCTTCCATCACGATCGCGAGCTCGTACATGCCGGCGCCACCGCCGCCGTACTCCTCCGGAAGGTTGACGCCGATGAAGCCGAGATCACCGGCCTCCTTCCAGAGTTCATCGGTCTTGCGCCCCTGCCGGGCGCAGTCCTGGAAGTACTGCGGCCCGTACTTGGCGCCCAGCGCCGCAACGGCGGCCCGGAGCTCGGTCTGCTCGGCGGTCTCGGTGAAGTTCATTGCGGCTCTTTCTATTCGGCTGCGTTTGCGAGTTCGGATTCGTCGGAGATGACGGCGAGGACGTCACCGACGGAGAGTTGCCTGCCCTCGGTGACGGCGAGTACGGAGACGATGCCGTCGCTCGGCGCACTGATCGTGTGCTCCATCTTCATGGCCTCCAGCCACAGCAGCGGCTGGCCGGCGGTCACCCGGTCGCCCTCGGCGACGGCCACCCGGATCACCGATCCCGGCATCGGCGCGAGCAGCGAGCCCGGGCGCTGGACGGTCGACGGATCGACGTAGCGCGGGAGCCGCCGGAACGACGCCGACGCCCCCGGCCAGTCGACGAAGACCTCGTCACCGGCGACGGCCACAGAGAATCGGCGCGCCACACCGACGGTACGCAGTACCACCTCGTCCGGGGTCCACGACACCACCTCGACATCGTCGAGGTCGGGCAGTTCGACGGCCCCGCGCACGATCCGGTACCGGATCTCGATGTCGGAGGTGGGCGGGTCCTGAGCATGCGTGCCGGAGCCCGCGTCGGCACGCGGTCGAAGGGCCGACTCGGACTGCGGGTCGTCATCCGTTCCCTGAGCCGCCGGCGAAGGAGGCGTGTCGATCCGGCGCTGCGCCGCAAACGTCCGGCTCTGGTAGCCGGAGGGAAGGTTGCGCCATCCCGAGGGGAGGCCGCCGAGCACCGTCGCACCGGCGCGATCGGCCGCCGACTGTGCCAGTGCCGCCGCGACCGCGGCGACCACCGTCGCCCGGTCATCGGCGAGCGGCGCGGAGAGTCGTTCCAGGCCCACCGAATCCAGGTAGGCCGTGTCCGTGTCGCCGCTGAGGTATCGCTCCTCGCGCAGGATGTTCACCAGCAGATCACGGTTGGTCACCAGGCCGTGGATCCGCGCATCGGCGAGCGCCCGCGCCAGCATGGCCGCCGCCCGGCGCCGCGTCGGCGCCCAGGAGATCACCTTGGCGAGCATCGGGTCGTAGTAGGTGGAGATCTCGCTGCCGTCGGCGATACCCGAGTCGACGCGGATCCCCGGGCGGTCCAGCAGGGCGAAGCGCACGTCGGCCGGGATGTCGATGGTGTGCACGGTGCCCGACTGCGGCTGCCAGTCGTTCGCCGGGTCCTCGGCGTACAGCCGCACCTCGATCGAATGCCCCGTGCTGCGCGGCTCGTCGCCGTCCAGCGGCTCCCCCTGCGCCACGCGCAGCTGCCACGCCACCAGGTCGGCACCGGTCGTCAGCTCGGTGACCGGATGTTCCACCTGCAACCGGGTGTTGGTCTCCAGGAAGAAGAACCGGCCCGTTGCGTCGGCCAGGAACTCCACGGTTCCCGCCCCCACGTAGCCGATCGACGACGCCGCGGTGCGCGCGGCGTCGTACAGCGCGTCGCGCATCCCTTCGACACGTCTCGTCGCTTCGCTCCTCGACGGCTCAGGGATCGGACCGGGGGGCGTGAGCCGTTCCACCAGCGGTGCCGGTGCCTCCTCGATCACCTTCTGGTGGCGGCGCTGAATGGAGCATTCGCGCTCCCCGACCGCCCAGACCGTGCCGTGCGCATCGGCCATGATCTGCACCTCGATGTGGTGCCCGCGCTCGATGTACGGCTCGCAGAAGACCGTGGGATCGCCGAACGCGGACTGCGCCTCGCGGGCCGCCGCGGCGACGGCGTCGTCGAGTTCGCCGAGTTCCCGGACGATCCGCATGCCGCGACCGCCGCCGCCGGCCGAGGCCTTGATGAGCAGCGGAAGGTCGGCCTCGGTCACTGAGGCCGGATCGAGATCGGACAGCACCGGTACACCGGCGGCCTTCATCGCCTCCTTGGCGTTGACCTTGGAGCCCATCGCGGTGATCGCCGCGGGCGGCGGGCCGATCCAGGTGAGTCCCGCATCGATCACCGCCTGCGCGAATTCGGCGTTCTCGGACAGGAATCCGTAACCGGGGTGGATCGCGTCGGCACCGGCGGAGCGGGCCGCGGCGATCACCAGATCACCGCGCAGGTAGGTCTCCGCGGATGTCGACCCGGGCAGCCGGACGGCCGCATCGGCGACCCGCACGTGCGGGGCGTCGGCGTCCGGGTCGGAGTACACCGCGACGGTGCCCAAGCCCATCGCGCGGCAGGTCGCGAAGACGCGGCGGGCGATCTCGCCGCGGTTGGCCACCAGGACGGACGTGATCACATTCGCTCCGTGAGCGCCGTCCGCTCCCTGAGCACCGTCCGCTCCCTGAGCGCCGTCCGCTCCCTGAGCCTGTCGAAGGGTCGTCGTCATGATTGCCTCACATCCGGAAGACGCCGAAGTTGCCGGTGCCCTCGATCGGGGCTCCGGCAATCGCGGACAGGGACATTCCGAGCACCGAGCGGGTGTCCCGGGGATCGATCACGCCGTCGTCGTAGAGCATTCCGGAGAGGAACATCGGGACGGATTCGGCTTCGATCTGCGCCTCGATCATGGCGCGCAGACCGGCGTCGGCTTCCTCGTCGACCGTGCCGCCGCGAGCCTCGGTGGCCGCGCGGGAGACGATCGAGATGACACCGGCGAGCTGGGCGCCGCCCATCACGGCGGACTTGGCGCTGGGCCAGGCGAACAGGAACCGCGGGTCGTAGGCCCGACCGCACATGCCGTAGTGCCCGGCGCCGTAGCTGGCGCCCATCAGCACCGAGATGTGCGGCACCGTCGAGTTCGAGACGGCGTTGATCATCATCGAGCCGTGCTTGATGATGCCGTTCTGCTCGTACTCCTTGCCGACCATGTAGCCGGTGGTGTTGTGCAGGAACAGCAGCGGCGTGTCCGCCCGGTTCGCGAGCTGGATGAACTGGGTGGCCTTCTGCGACTCCGCGCTGAACAGCACACCCTGAGCGTTGGCGAGGATGCCGACCGGGTAGCCGTGGATGCGGGCCCAGCCCGTGCACAGCGAGGTGCCGTACTCGGGCTTGAACTCGTCGAAGTCGCTGTCGTCGACGATCCGGGCGATCACCTCGCGCGGATCGAACGGGATCTTCAGGTCCGGCGGCACGATGCCGAGCAGTTCCTCCGTGTCGTAGCGCGGCTCGGCGACCACGGCGTGCGGCGCAGGCCCCTTCTTCCGCCAGTTGAGCCGGGCGACGATGCGCCGGCCGATACGGACCGCATCCTGCTCGTCGGCAGCCAGATAGTCGCCGAGGCCGGAGACCCGGGCGTGCATCTCGGCGCCGCCGAGCTCCTCGTCGTCGCTCTCCTCACCGGTGGCCATCTTGACCAGGGGCGGACCGCCGAGGAACACCTTGGAGCGTTCCTTGATCATCACCACGTGATCGCTCATGCCCGGCACGTAGGCGCCGCCCGCGGTCGAGTTGCCGAAGACCAGCGCGATGGTCGGGATACCCGCCGCGGACAGCCGCGTGAGATCGCGGAACATCCGTCCGCCGGGCACGAAGACCTCCTTCTGGGTCGGCAGATCGGCACCGCCGGACTCGACCAGGGAGATCACCGGAAGCCGGTTCTCCATCGCGATGCTGTTGCACCGCAGGATCTTCCGCAGGGTCCACGGGTTCGACGTGCCGCCCTTGATGGTCGGGTCGTTGGCGACGATGAGGCACTCGACCCCCTCGACCACGCCGATGCCGACGACGATCGACGCACCCACCGCGAACTGGGAGCCGTAGGCCGCGAGCGGGCACAGCTCGAGGAACGGCGAGTCCTGGTCGATCAGCAGCTCGATGCGCTCGCGCGGAAGCAGTTTGCCGCGCTTGCGATGCCGCGCGACGGAGCGCTCACCGCCACCGTCGAGCACCTTCCGGAACTCGAGGTCGAGCTCGGCGAGCTTGGCGTTCATCGCCTCCACGTTGGCCTGGAACTCCGGCGACGCGGTGTCGACCTTGCTGGCCAGGATCGTCATTTCTGGTACCCCAATCGGTTGGCCGCGAGAGTGCGCAGGATCTCCGTCGTACCGCCGCCGATACCGATGATCCGCATGTCGCGGTACTGGCGCTCGATCTCCGACTCGCGCATGTATCCCATGCCGCCGAACAGCTGCACCGCCTTGTTCGCGACCCACTCCCCCGTCTCGACGGCGTTGTTCTTCGCGAAGCAGACCTCGGCGATCAGGTCCTCGTTGCCCGCCTCGTACTGATCCACCAGGGCCCGCGTGTAGACCCGGGAGACGTCGATGCGCTGGGCCATCTCGGTGACGGCGTCCTGGACGTTCTGGCGGGCGATCAGCGGCTTGCCGAAGGTCTCCCGGTTCCGCACCCACTCGAGGGTGAGGTCGAGGCAGCGCTGCGCCTGCGAGTAGGCCTGCACGGCGAGCCCGGCGCGTTCGGTGACGAAGGCCTGCGCGATCTGGAAGAAGCCCGAATTCTCCGCACCCACCAGGTTCTCCACCGGGACACGGACATCCTCGTACGACAACTCGGCGGTGTCCGAACTCAGCCAGCCCATCTTGTGGAGCTTGCGGGACACCGTGAACCCGGGCGTGCCCTTCTCGACCACCAGCAGGGACACGCCGGCCGCTCCCGGTCCGCCGGTGCGCACCGCGGTGACGACGAAATCGGCCCGGACCGCGGACGTGATGAAGGTCTTGGCGCCGTTGACCACGTAGTGGTCGCCGTCGCGGACCGCGGTCGTCCGCAGATGCCCGACGTCACTGCCGCCGCTGGGTTCGGTGATCGCGAGGCTGCCGATCTTGTCGCCGGCGATGGTGGGCCGGACCCACCGCTCGATCTGCCCGGGGTCGCCGGCGCGGATCAGATGCGGGAGCGAGATCCCGCTGGTGAACAGCGAGGCGAACACGCCGCCGGCCACCCCGCGGTAGTGCAGTTCCTCGGTCATCACGCAGGTGTCGACGGCGGTGCCGCCGGCGCCGCCCGCGGACTCCGGGTAGCTCAGCCCGATCAGCCCGAGTTCCGCCGCCTGCTTGTGCAGCTCGCGCGGGATGAGGCCCGTGCGCTCCCACTCGTCCTGGAACGGCAGGATGTGGCGTTCGGCGAATCCGGCGACGGTCTCGCGCAGGGCTTTCCGCTCCGCGGTGTCCCAGCCGGTGTTGGGGATGGACATGAATCTCCTTGCGTGCGTACGACTTCGGGTTTCGTTGGTGGGTCCGGGGGTTGGCTTCGTTTGGCTGGGGGTGTGGCTTCGACACGGGCTCGGCTAGCGCCTCGCCCGGCTCAGCCGGCTATTGACGGCTGCTAGCGGCGGCCAACGACAGCCGGCTGAGCCGGTGAGGAACGAAGTGACGAACCGTGTCGACCCTTCGACCGCGTGTCGTCGCAGGCTCCGCCACGCATGCTCAGGACCCACCCGCCCGCCTCCCTAGTCGAGGAAGCGTTCCGGGATCGGGACGTGGCGCGAGCGCAGCCACTCGCCCAGGCCCTTCGCCTGCGGGTCGAAGCGGACCTGTTCGGCGACTCCGCGGCCGAGGATGCCCTCGATCACGAAGTTCACCGCGCGCAGGTTCGGCAGTCGGTACCGGTGGACGTCGAGCGCGGCGATCTCCGGAAGCAGTTCCTTCAGCCGCTCGGTGGACAGGAACGCGTCGAGCCACGCGTACTCGTCGTCGCTGCGCGCCCAGAGCCCGATGTTCGCGCTGCCGCCCTTGTCGCCGCTCCGGGCACCGGCGATCGATCCGAGCGGCACGGTCCGGGTCGGGCCCCAGTCGGCGGCCGGCTCGGGGGCGGGGTCGTCGGCGTCGTACGTCGGCGGGCCGGCGAGCGGCGACGGCTCGATGCGGACGGTGACCCCGTCGGGCTGGGTCACCCGGTGTTCGACGAGGGCGGCGTCGACGTAGCCGGGTTCGTAGACGCCGTACGGCGAGCCGCTCGCGGGCGGGCCGGTGAGGGTGAAGCCGGGATACGTGGCGAGGGCGAGTTCGACGGCGACGTTGGAGAACGCCCGGCCGACCTTGGCCGGATCCTGATCGCGGGCGACGACGTGGAGCACCGCACTGGCCTGCTCCTCGTTGTCGGCGTCGGTCCGGTCGTGCCGGACCAGCCGCCACTCGAGCTCCGCGGGCCGTTGCGGCAGCGCCGCCTCGAACTGCTCCTGGAAGAGCGCCGCCTTCGCCTCGATGTCCAGGCCGGTCAGGATCACCGTGATCTCGTTGCGGAGGCCCGCGAGATGGTTCAGCGACACCTTGAGCGTGTTCGGGGGCGCCTCACCGGTGGCCGCCGAGATCGCGACTCGGTCGGTGGCCTCCTGAGTCAGCTGCACCGAGTCCAGGCGCGCGGTCACGTCGGGGTTGAAGTAGCGCGGCCCGCCCACCTCGTAGAGCAACTGGGAGGTGACCGTGCCGACCGTGACCGCACCGCCGGTGCCGTCGTGCTTGGTGATCACCGACGACCCGTCGGCGTGCAGTTCGGCGATCGGAAAGCCCAAGTGCCCCATCGGGATCTCGGTGAAGAACGCGTAGTTTCCACCGGTCGCCTGCGCGCCGCATTCGATCACGTGCCCGGCGACCACCGCGCCGGCGAGCGCGTCGAGGTCGTCGTGCTTCCAGTCGAACGCGGCGGCGGCCGGACCGACGGTCAGCGAGGCGTCGGTGACCCGGCCGGTGACGACGATGTCGGCCCCGCGGGTCAGCGCCGTCTTGATTCCGAAGGCGCCGAGGTAGGCGTTCGCGGTGAGCGGAGTGCCCAGGCCGAGTTCACCGGCCCGCTTGGCCAGGTCGTCGCCGGAGACGAATGCGATCTGCGCGTCCAGTCCTTGTTCGGCGGCGAGTTCACGCAGTGCGACGGCCAGCCCGTGCGGGTTGAGTCCACCAGCGTTGGTGACGATCTTGACGCCGCGGTCCAGCGCAAGGGCCAGGTTCTCCTTCATCTGCTTCAGAAAGGTCTTGGCGTAGCCGGTGGCCGGGTCCTTCATGCGGTCGCGGCCGAGGATCAGCATGGTCAGCTCGGCCAGGTAGTCGCCGGTGAGGTAGTCCAGTTCACCGCCCTCCAGCATCTCCTGGACCGCGCTGAAGCGGTCTCCGTAGAAGCCGGAGGCGTTGCCGATCCGTACGACGTCGCGCATCATTGTTCCTTCGATGAGGTCGGGGCGAGGGGTCCCCGGCCACCGCCGGGCGGCCCCGCGAAGCACTGGGCGATCGTCGACCAGTGCCGGGCGTCGTCACCGGTGAAGTCCAGCGCGAGGTCGTCGAGGTGCCGCCGCTGGGTGACCAGTTCGCAGAAGTCCAGGGCCGGGCCGCGCACCACGTCCGTGGCGTCCTCGGGCCCCCAGACCCAGAGGTCGCCGGAGGGCGCGGTCAGTTCGTAGCGGAACGGCGCGGCCGGCGGCTGTTCCTGATTCACCTGGTAGGCGAAGTCGCGGGTGCGCACGCCGAGGTGCGCGACGTTGCGGATCCGGTCGGTCGCCGACGCCGCGGCGCCGAGCGCGTCGGCGATGTCGAGGCCGTGCGCCCACGTCTCCATCAGCCGCGCCGAGGCCATCGACGCCGCGGACATCGGCGGCCCGAACCACGGGAGCTTGGTGCCGTCCGGCACGGCGACCAGCGCTCCGGCCAGGCGCGCCCGGTATTCGCGCCAATCGGCGAGAAGCTCGCTCGGCGGACGAGCCGCTTCGGCATCCGCGGCGGCGTCGACGAAGCCGCCCGGATCGGTCCACGCCTCCTTCAGCGCACGCTGAAAGCCCTCCGCATCGGTGATCGCGGTGAGGCTGGTCCGGTCGGTCCACGTCAGATGACCGATCTGATGGGCGATGGTCCAGCCCGCGGCGGGCGTGAGCGTCGCCCATTCCTCCGGGCCGAGCCCGGCTACGAGATCGTCCAGCGCGTCGCCTTCGGCGATCAGATCGGCCACGACCGTGTCCACGAGAGCCATATGGCGAGCCTCACACGACCGCGAAGAAAAATCAAGCGTGATTGATTGTTTCTTAGCCGGACGAGCCATTCGGCGAGGTCAGATACCGCGCATCCGCGACGGCGTGGGCCAGCAGGCGGTCGCCGTCGTACAGGTCGGCGTCGAACACACCGAGACGCCGCCCGACCCGGACCGGCCGGGTCCGGACGGTGAGCCGACGGCCGTCGACCGCCGGCGAGCGCAGGAATGCGATGGTGAACGCGGTCAGCTGATAGTCGGCACCGGCCGGTGCCGCGGCCTGCGCCGCCAGCGACAGCCCCTGGGCGGCGATCGCGGCGATCACGCCGCCGTGCATGGTGCCCATGAGATTGGAGGTCCACGGATCGGCCGCCGCGCTGAAGAGCACACCGCCCTCCCCGTCGAACTCGACCGCGCCGCCGAGCAGACGAGCGAAGGGACCGAGACCGGCGCCGTCCGCGACCAGTTCGCCGACGATGTCGCGGCCGGACCGGTTCGGATCGACGACCGCGCGGGCCACGGCGACGGACTCCGGCCGAGTCGGTTCGCCGATCTCGACGCCATCGTCGCCGGTGACCAGATCGCGGTCGACGCGCACGTTGTGGGCCTCCCCGACGCACACCGCGCGGCCGCCGTCGCCCGAGATCCTCACCGTCGTGACGCCGAATCCGTCGTCGTTCATCACCAGTTCCGCGGTGGCCCGGAGGATCTCGTCGATCCCCGGACGGCTGTTCATCGACATCGAGAGCCGTGCCTGGATGGCCGAGCCGGGTCCGGCGGCGAAGAACGGGAGTCCGCCGATGTCATCGAAGAGCACGGTCAGCGCCGGGAGGTCGATCAGGCCGCGGTGATCGGTGAGTCCGGGACCGAGATACTGGACCATTTCGGCCGGTGCCGCCCCCGGCCGGCGGCCGACGGCGAACGCGGAGAACGGATCGTGCGGGGAGGGGGTCGTCATTCCTCAGTCCTACCAACCGCGCCGTACGTCGGACCCGGCGCCGTGACCTATTGTGCGAGATGTGAACCGATCCCCGGAATGCGCCGATGTGTGACACCCACCGCAACGTGCCGTTCAGCGACGACGAGGCGGCGGCGGTCCGCGCGTTCACCGCGCGGCTCGGCCTCGACGGCCTGATCGACGTGCACACGCACTTCATGCCCAAACCGGTCCTCGACAAGGTATGGGCCTACTTCGATTCGGCGGGGCCGATGATCGGCCGCGAGTGGCCGATCGCCTACCGCGCCGACGAGGAACGCCGCGTCGCCGCGCTCCGGTCGTTCGGGGTGCGGACGTACTCGTCGATGCTGTACCCGCACAAGCCCGACATGGCCGAATGGCTCAACGGATGGGGAGCCGACTTCGCCGCCCACCACCCCGACTGTCTGCGGACGGCCACCTTCTACCCCGAGCCCTCGGCGCCGCGATACGTCGCGGCCGCGATCGAGAGTGGCGCGCGGATCTTCAAGTCGCACATTCAGGTCGGCGACTACTCACCGGTCGATCCGCTGCTCGACGAGGTCTGGGACATCCTGGCGCAGGCCCGGATCCCGATCGTCATCCACTGCGGATCCGGTCCCGCCGCGGGCCGCTTCACCGGCCCCGAGCCGATCCGCGACGTGTTGCGGCGTTTCCCGTCGCTCTCGCTGATCATCGCGCACATGGGGATGCCCGAGTACGCGGACTTCGTCGAACTCGCCGAGACCTACGACGAGGTCCGCCTCGACACCACGATGAACTTCACCGACTTCTGCGAGCGCGAGGCGCCCTATCCCCCGGCCCTGCTGCCCAGGCTCGCGGCACTCGAGGAGAAGATCCTCTTCGGCTCGGATTTCCCGAACATCCCCTACGGCTACCTGCACGCGCTGGAATCGTGCGAGCGGCTGGGTCTGGGCGATCGGTGGCTGCGGTCGGTCGTGCACGACAACGCCGCCGCCCTGTTCGGGCTGGACTGACCCAGTTCGTCTCGTGCGCGGCTTGGCGGCGGGACGGCCCGCTTGTCAGGGGGGTCGTTTCGACAAGCCCCTCGGCTGGCGCCTCGTGGCTGCTCAACGGGCAGTCGATGGCGGCTGGTGGCTGCTCAACGGGCGGTCGATGGCGGCTGGTGGCTGCTCAACGGGCGGTCGATGGCGGCTTGTGGCTGCTTAACGGGCGGTGCGGCGGTGGCGACGCTCGACCGCCGGGACACGGCGGGTCAGTCGGCGATCTTGATGACGCCTTGCCGCGGACGCGGCCGTCCGCCGGGCCGGCGAGCTCGTCGTGCCGGGCTGCACCGACCGCGGGTCGCGCGAGACTGTCCGTTTTGTCGGTCGGCGACCGACAAAACGGACAGTTTCGGGATGGGTCCGGTGCCCGGCGCAGCGACAAGACCGCTCGCGGGTCATGGGGTCGTTTCGACAAGCCCCTCGGCTGGCGCCTCGGGGCTGCTCAACGGGCTGTGCGGTGGCTGGCGCCTCGGGGCTGCTCAACGGGCTGTGCGGTGGCTGGCGCCTCGGGGCTGCTCAACGGGCTGTGCGGTGGCCGGCGCCTCGCGGCTGGCCAACGGGCTGTGCGGTGGCCGGCACCTCGCGGCTGGCCAACGGGCTGTGCGGTGGCCGGCACCGCGCGGCTCGCCAACGGGCGGTTCGGCCGGTGCGGCGGCCGTAGCCGGGTCAGTCGGCGATTTTGATGACCGCCTTGCCGCGGACGCGACCCTCGGCCAGGTCGGCGAGCGCGGTGGGGAGGTCGGCGAGCGGATAGGTCACGTTGACGGGCGGGCGCAGGCCGGCGTCGATCATCTCGACGAGCTCGTCGTGCAGGAGGCCCGGGACGTCCGGGTGCGTGCGGATGTATTCGCCCCACGCGGCGCCGACGACGGCGATGTTGCGGAAGAGCACGCGGTTGAGCTTGACGGTCGGGATGCCCCCGGCGGCGAAACCGATCACCACGTAGCGGCCGTCCGGCGCCACGGTGCGCAGCGCCTCGTCGAACACCTCGCCGCCCACCGGGTCGATCAGCACGTCGACGCCGCCGCCGGACAGTTCGAGGACGCGGTCTTTCCAGCCGTCGGTCAGCTGGACCACCTCGTCGGCGCCGAGCCCGCGCAGCATCTCCTCCGCACCGGTCCGGTGCACCACGGCGATCACGGTGGCGCCCATGGCCTTCGCCACCAGGATCGACGCGACGCCGACCCCGCCGGCGGAGCCGAGGACCGCGACCACCTCACCGGGCGCGGTCTGCGCACGCATCTTCAGCGCGAAGAGCGCGGTCTGGAAGTTGATGCCCATCGCGGCGCCCTCGTCGAAGCTCAGCGAGTCGGGCATGCGGAACAGCATCTCGGGAACGGCGAGCACCTGCTCCGCGAAACCGCCGAGCCACGAGGTGACGAGAACGCGATCGCCCGCGGC
Source organism: Gordonia marina (assembly GCF_052036135.1). Taxonomy (NCBI): domain Bacteria; kingdom Bacillati; phylum Actinomycetota; class Actinomycetes; order Mycobacteriales; family Gordoniaceae; genus Gordonia; species Gordonia marina. Next base: position 480 of record NZ_JBPSDN010000030.1, on the reverse strand, counting down.
GTATCCGGAGCCCTCGGGCGCGCTGGCGACGACGCCGGCCACCTCGGTGCCCGGCGTGAACGGCACCGGCGGGCGCATCTGATACTTGCCCTGGCTCATCAGTACGTCCGGGAAGCAGACGCCGCACGACTTGACGTCGATCAGCACCTGGCCCGGTCCCGGTTCGAGGGCCGGCAGGTCCTGCAATTCGAGCCCCGACGGGCCGGATTCCGCGGTCAACACCTGTGCTTTCATGGCCCCCAGCGTACGTCCCGGATCGCCGGGCGCGACCTCGATTCGGGGCATGAGCCAGGCTCCCGGGCACCCGGTCTAGGTGTACTTCCCCGACACGTTGTGAACATCTGAGGTGAAGTGAAGACCTCCGGGCAGGATGTGGGCTACCACACTCACTCCAAGCCACGGAGGTCTTCGTGATCCACGCTAACGCACCATTGACTCCGGAGGGACGCCGACGCTTGGCGGTGCTGGTCGTCGAGGACG
>NZ_JBPSDN010000002.1:0-231522 GCF_052036135.1 Gordonia marina | reverse complement strand
GCCACTCGAGTACCCCCGAAGGAGCCTTTCCGTTCGACTTGCATGTGTTAAGCACGCCGCCAGCGTTCGTCCTGAGCCAGGATCAAACTCTCCAAACAAAAATCAGAGAAAAGACCTGACCAAAAAATAATCCAAAAAAATAAGAAATTGACTGGCAAAAAAAATTCGTCTTGTCAATGACAAACTCCCTCCATGCCAGACAATCACTGGCACAAGAAAATCCATCACACACTATCGAGTTCTCAAAAAACACACACCCATTGACACCACACAACCACAGTCATGCGGACTTCAATGAGCAGAGCGCCACCCGGCAAGCGGGCAACTGTTCCAGACTACCGTCTGCAACCCCGGGCAGTCAAACCACAACCACCCCGGTGACAGGAACTCTATCAGAGTCACGGCCAGCCGCGCAACCCCTGGATCCGGATTTCTCCGGGAAACCTTGGCCCTGGCGACCTCGACTAAGTTACACACACCCCAACACAAACACAACTCCGCAGGTCAACGGCCATTCGGTACGATTGAGGCATGTCAAACGTGCGCACTCTCGGCGGCTCGGTTCTGCTCGCGAGCACCCTGGTCACGACCCTTTCGGCCTGCGGCTCCGATCCCACGCACCCCAAGAACGACCCGGCAACCAACGCCGCCACCGCGCAATCGATCGTGGACGCCTTCGTCGCGCAGTACAACCAGTCCGGTGCGACCGATGCCGTGGAGCAGTCCTTCTGCAGCGACGACGTGGCCGAGTACTCGGACACCACCTCGTTCGGGACGACCCCCTACTCCCCCGACTCCATGCGAGTGGAGTCCCAGGCCACGGTGAACGGGTCCGCCGGGCACTCCGAGGTGAGTGTCGCCGATACCGACCGGCTGACCGTCACGCTCCGTAAGGATCGCGCGCAGGGATGGTGCATAGCCTCGGTGCGGTGACCGGTCGCGTCACCAGTAGAGGGTGCGGTATCGGATGCTGCCGCGAATCCGCCCGGCGAGATTCCCGGTGACCCACGTCCATTGACCCAGCCGACGCCGTGACCACGCCCACGGCCATACCGGCGCCGTGCCGGCGACGACCGCGGCGTGGATCGGGAACCACCACCACCGTCGGCCCGGCGCCCCGTACTGCTTGGCGACCCGCGCCTCCTCGCGGCCGTACTCGACCGCCTGCGGCCAGGTCTCCCGCAGGCCCGTGCGAAACCGGTACGCCACCATCGCGTCGCGGGCGTAGCCGAACCGGTATCCCGCCGTCTGCACCCGCCAGCACAGTTCGACGTCGCTCGCGGCCGTGGGATACGACTCGTCCCAGCCCCCGACCGCGTCGAACACCGTCCGGCGGATGCCGAGGTTGCACCCGAAGGTGATGGGCAGGAAGCGGCCCATCACGAACGGCTCGTCCGGATCCGGCAGCGCGCGCCACGAAGCGACCACCGGATCGTTCAGGCTGTCCCGTTCCAGCGGGCCGCCGACGAGGTCGTGGTCCCGGCCGGCAGAGGCCATCGCCCGCAGCCAGCCGGGGTACACCGCGTCGTCCTGATCGCAGTACGCGATGAAGTCGTACTCGGCGGCACGCGTCCCGACATTGCGTGCGTGGGAGGTGCCGGCGACGTCCGAGGAGTCGACCCGCCGCACGCGCAGCCGTTCACGCTCGGGGTACCGATCGAGGTACCGCTGCAGATCGGTGCTGCCCTCGTTGTCGCTCACGATCACCTCGAACGACCCCTCGTAGTCCTGCCGGGCAAGCGCATCGAGCTGGACGGCGAGGCCGGGCAACCCGCGGTAGTAGGCGATCACCACCGACACCGTCATCGGGCGCTCACCTCGATTCCGGCGGCGGTGAGTTCGCCGACCGTTCGGGTATCCGCCTCTCCCAGCGCCGTATCCGCGAGGCGGGCGAGCACCAGCTGGAACTGCTCGACGACCCGCCGCGCGGTCCGCTCGGAGACGTGCCGCACCGGATACAGCAGCGTGCCGACGATGCCGTCGGGCACACCGTCGTCGAGCGTTCGCAGGAGCGCCATCTCGTACCGGTGCTTGGCGACGGTGTTCGCGAGCGGTTCCCGGCGCACCCGAACCGGACCGAGGTCGAGGTCGAGGCCCGCGGCACCGGCTTCCGCCTCCTGAAGGATCAAGGTGGCGCCGAAGAACGGTGCCCCCACCGGACCGCCCGGATCGGGCGGCAGCCCGAACTCGTCACGCAGATCCGGAACGGAGAGGTCGGGGTGCGCGAGTCCGCCCAGCAGCTGGTCCTGGACCCGGCGCACCAGGTCGGCGAAGCGGAGGTCTCCGGTCACCGACAAACGCATCGGAAGGTCCTCGGCGAGGTTGCCGACCACCCCGTCGAGCGCCGGATGCGCGCGATTGGCGTTGGCCGTGCCCACCCGCACCTCCGGCTCCCCCTGGATCTGCGCCAGCGTGACCGCGAACGCGGCCTGGAGCACCGCGAACAGCCCGGCCGACTCGGCGGCCGCGTAGTCCTCGATGTCGCGATGCAGTCCGGCGTCGACGCGGAACTCCACGGTCGCGCCCGCCGTGTCCCAGGTGCCGTGATCCGCGCCGTGATCGGTGGAATCGGTATCCGGGGTGCCCAGGCACGACCGCCAGTAGGCGGCCTGCCGCCGGTACTCGGCGGTGCGGGCGCCGGGCGTTCCCAGCACACCGGTGCGCCAGCGCGCGTAGTCGGTGAATCCCACCTCCGGCTCCGGCAGCGCCGGTACCGCACCGTGGCATCGCGCCGCGAACGCGGCGACGACATCGCGCATCAGTACCGACATCGAGTGCCCGTCGGCACTCAGGTGATGGACCACGACCACGAGCACATGGGTCCGCCGGTCGAGCCGGAGCAGCCGGGCGCCGAGCGGCCCGGTGCCCGCCAGGTCCAGCGGCGCCCAGGCGAACTCGGCGATCGCCGCGTCGATCCGGTCCTCCGCGACGTCGATGGGCCGCAGCGCGGCGCGCAGGAACCCGGCGATCTCCGTCACCGGTGCGAGGTGGATCTCCGGCCCGCGGCCGGTCACCCGATACTTGGCCCGCAGCGCGTCGTGCCGTTCGACGACGTCGGCCAGCGCTTCCGCCAGCGCGTCGGTGTCCAGATCACCGGTCAGCCGGATGGCGACCGGCACATTCCAGTCGTGGCCGCTCCCGGCACACACCGCCTCCCAGATCCGGCGCTGTGCCGGGGCGAGCGGGGCGGGACCGTCGTCGTCGGATCTCCGCAGTTCGGGGCCCGCGGTGCCGTGTTGCGGCAGCGCCTCGACGGACCGGCAGAAGTCGCCGAGATCGACCGCCTCGAAGAGCAGCCGCACCGGCACCTGTCTGCCGAGTTCGGCCTCGATCCGGGCACAGACCCGCGTCGCCGACAGCGAGTTGCCCCCGAGATCGAAGAAGCCGTCGGTGAGGCCGGCCCGCTCGGCACCCGTCACGTCCGCGACGATCCGCGCCACCCGGACCTCGATCGCGGTGACCGGGGCGACGTACGTGCGCTCGCCGGCCGGCGGTTCCGGCAGCCGCGCGCGATCCACCTTGCCGTTCGCGTTGTACGGCAGCTCGTCGACGACGACGATGCGCGGCCGCAGGTACGCCGGAAGCCGGTGGCCCGCCTCCCGCGCCACCCGGTCGGCATCCACGGTCGTGCCCGCCACGAACGCCACCAGTTGCTCGCCGCCGCCGCGCGCATGCGCCGTCACCACGGCGTCGGTGACTCCGTCGCACTCGCGCAGCACCGCTTCGACCTCGCCGGGCTCGATGCGGAAGCCGTGCAGCTTCAACTGGTGGTCGGAACGGCCGAGGTAGGTCAGCAGCCCGTCCCGGCCGCGCCGGACCAGATCACCGGTGCGGTACATGCGCACGCCCGGGTCGTACGGATCGGCGACGAACGACGACGCCGTGCGCACCGGATCGCCGTGGTAGCCGCGCGCGAGCTGCACGCCGCCGAGGTAGAGCTCCCCGGCCACGCCGTCCGGCACCGGGTGCAGCCGCTCGTCGAGCACCCGCAGCGTGACCGACGGCTGGGCGGTGCCGATCGGGACGCGGCCGTCGACGATCGGCGTCACCGTGTACCCGGTCACACTCACCGCGGTCTCGGTCGGCCCGTACAGATTGTGGATCTCGGTGCCCGTGCCGCCGCCGACGACGCGCGCCGCGAGTCCGGCCGGGAGTTCCTCGCCGATGCACAGCACGCTGCGCACGCACGATGGCAGCGCCCCGTACTCCAGCACCATCGCCAGGGCGGACGGCACGGTCGGCACGACGGTGATCCGGTGGTCGGCGAACGCCCGGCGCAGAGCCCGGCCGTCGCGTTCGATGCCGGACTCGCCCAGCACGATCCGTGCTCCGGTCCGCAGCGGCCACCAGTACTCCCAGACGGAGAGATCGAACCCGGCGGCGGTCCGCACCAGCACCGCGTCGTCGCCGGTGAGCCGGTACCGCTCCTGCATCCACCGCAGTTGCTCGCCGACAGCCCGGGCCGGCACGCTGACGCCCTTCGGGACTCCCGTCGACCCGGACGTGAACATCACGTAGGCGGGGCTCTCCGGTCGCGCTCTGCCGAGGAAGGCTTCCGGATCCACCGGCTCACCGGCCGCGAGGGCGTCGACATCGACGTCGTCGGCGCCCAGGACGAGCAGCGGCTCGACGGCATGGAGGATCGCGTCGGCGCGCGCCGGTGCCGAGAGGTCGACCGGCACGTAGGCCGCCCCGGTGGACGCCGTCGCATACATCGCGACCAGCTGCGGAAGCCCGCGTGGTGCGGTGAGGGCGATCGTGGTCTCCGGACCGGCGCCGCGTGCGGCGAGGCGGGCCGCCAGGCGGAGGACGATCTGCGAGAACTGCCGGTACGAGAGAGTCCGGTCGCCGTCGACGACGGCCGGCACGTCCGGTGTACGCAGCGCCTGCCGGTGGAAGGCGTCGGCCAGGCCGCCGCAGTCTTCAGCGGGCCGCGGCGCGGCGGACCGCAGCCGCCGCGCGCTCGCCTGGTCGAGAAGTTCCAGATCGCCGATCGGGGTCTCCGGCGTGTCGACGAGTCCGGTCAGGACCCGGAGGTACTGCGCGGCCGTCTCCCGCGCGGTCTCCTCGTCGAACAGATCCGTGGCGTACTCCAGCTGCGCGAGCAGCCCGCCGGATCCGTCGGCGTCGGACAGCGTGAGGTGGAGGTCGAACTCGGCCACGTGCTGGTCGTCGTCGATCACCTCGACTTCGACGCCGGGCAGCGCGAGCCGCAGCGGTCCGATGTTCTGGAACGAGAGCGCCACCTGGAAGACCGGGTGATGCGCGGTGGTGCGCGGGACGTGCAGTGCGTCGACGACGCTGTCGAAGGGCACCGCGGCATCGGCGAAGCCGTGCAGGGCGGCGTCCTTGGCGACGGCGAGCGCCTGGGCGCCGGAGAGGTCCGGCGACAGCACCGTCCGCAGGGCGAGCATGTTGACGAACATCCCGACCATGGCGTCCAGGTGTTCCTCACCGCGGCCGGCCACCGGCGTGCCGATCACGACATCCCGGTTGTCGCCGAGCCTGCCGAGGAGCACGGCGAAGGCGGTGTGCGCCACCATGAACGGGGTCGACCCGTGGCGGCGGGCGAACGACGTCACCCGGGTGTACAGCTCCGGGTCGACGGCGAACTCGACGCGCGCACCGCGGCGCGACGGGTGCACCGGCCGGGGCCGGTCGACCGGGAGATCGATCACCGCGGGCGCGCCGTCGAGACGTTCTCGCCAGCGTTCCAGCTGACCGGCCGCGCTGGTCGCCAGCACCGCCCGCTGCCAGATCGCGTAGTCCGCGTATTGCACCGGCTGCTCACCGAACTCGGCCGTCCGCCCGGCGCGCCCGGCCGCGTAGGCCGCGGCGACCTCGCCCGCGAGCACTGTCATCGACAGGCCGTCGGCGCAGATGTGGTGCAGCACCAGCGCGAACAGGTGCTCACCGGTGCTCGGCGAGGTCCAGAGCGTGGCGCGCAGCGGCACCTCGCGGGTGACGTCGAAACCGCGCCGCACGGTGGCGCGCAACACCTCGGCGTCGGGCAGGCCGTACTTCACGGCGAGTGCGGCGCCCGTGTACGTCGCGGGCAGCACCACCTGGCAAGGGCCGTCGGGTCCGTCCGGATAGACGGTCCGCAACACCTCGTGACGCATCACGACGCGGTGCAGCGCCGACGCGAACGCGTCCGCGTCGAGCTGCCCGCGGAACTTCAGCACCACCGGGATGTTCTCGGTCAGGGCATCGGAGTCGAACCGGTTGAGGAACCACATCCGCTGCTGCGCGGGGGACAGCGGGACGCGCTCCGGGCGCGGCACCGCGCCGAGCTCGGGCACCGGTTCGCCGGACGAGTCCCCCAGGAGCGCGGCGAGTTCACGCGCGGTGGGCGCGGTGAACAGGTCACGCACCGAGAGACCGGCGCCGGAGGCCGCCCGGATCCGCGCCACCGCCTGCGCCGCGCTGAGCGAGTTGCCGCCCGCCGCGAAGAAGTCGTCGGTGACGCCGACCCGTTCGCGGCCGAGCAGTTCGGCGAAGACCGCGGTCACCAGTCGTTCGGGCTCGGTGACGGGCGCGACGAAACCGGTCTGCCCGAACTCGGGAGCGGGCAGGGCACGCTCGTCCACCTTGCCGGAGACCGTCAGCGGCAGCGCATCGAGTTCGACGATCGCCGCGGGCACCGCGTACGACGGCAGCTGCGCGCGCAGGTGCTCGGTGAGACCCGTGCGGTCGAGTCCGTCCTCGCTCGCCACATAGGCGATGAGAGCGGTGCCGCCGTCGGGTCCCGGCCGGCCGGTGACGGCCGCGGCCCGGACGCCCGGGAAGGTCCGCGCCGCCGCCTCGACCTCGCCTGTCTCGATGCGGTGGCCGCGGATCTTCAGCTGGCGGTCCACGCGTCCCAGATGGACGAGCTGGAGACCGCCGCGCCCGTCGGGGACCGCGCGGACCAGGTCGCCGGTGCGATAGCAGCGTTCGCCCGGGCGGCCGGACGGATCGGCGACGAACGCGCCGGCCGTCAGACCGGCGCGGCCGTGATAGCCGCGCGCCAGCCCCGGACCCGACAGATAGAGTTCGCCGTTCACGCCCGGCGGGCATTGTGTGAGGTCGACGTCGAGCACGCGGGCCCGCACCCCGGTGATCGCCGTGCCGATCGGCATCGGGTCGGTGTGGCCGGTGGCCAGGGGGCCGGTGAGCGTGGCCATCACCGTCGATTCGGTGGGCCCGTACGCGTTGAAGAACCGCTTGCCGAGGCCGACCCAGTGCCGTGCCGTCGCCGGCGGGCACGCGTCGCCGCCGACGATCACCGTGGTGAGCCGCGGCAGCGGGTGGTCGACGGTGCCCAGCACCGCCGGGGTCAGGAAGGCGTGCGTGACGGCCCGATCGCGCAGCACCGCGGCGAGGTCGGCGGCGCCGTACACGCCGGCCGGAACCACCACGGTGGTCGCGCCGGCGTCGGCGGCCAGCAGCAGTTCCAGGAGCGCCGCGTCGAAGCTCGGGGAGGCGAAGTGCAGTACACGACTCGATGCATCGGCGCCGTACCGGCGCTGTTCGGCGGCGAACGACGCGAGGCCGCGGTGGCTCACCGCCACGGCCTTCGGGCGGCCGGTGGAACCCGAGGTGTAGATGAGGTAGGCGGTCTGGTCCGGGTGCCGCGGGGAGCGGAGTTCGGCGTCGTCGACGCGGCCGGCCGGGAGCGCATCACGGTCGGCCCGCGTGCCCGGGTCGTCGAGGATCATCGCCGCCGCGGCGAGCGCGGGGTCGAGCGCATCCAGGCACGACGCGTCGGCACGGGTGGTGACCACGATCGACGACGACGAGTCGCCCGCCATGAAGGCGATCCGCTCGGCCGGGTAGGCCGGATCGATCGGCACGAACGCCGCACCGGTGGCGGCGACCGCCCGCATGGCGATCACCGACCACGCCGAGCGGGACAGGCACAGCGCGACCACGGTCTCCGGCCCGGCGCCGCGGCGGATCAGCGCACGGGCCAACCGGTTGCCGTGCTCGGCGAATTCACGCTCGCCGAGGCCGTCGAGCCGCCAGCCGGGTGTGGTGAGAATGTCGTGCAGGTAGCGGGCCGGGGCCGGAACGGTCCCGGTCAGCGTCGCGAGGGCGGCGCGCTCGGCGGGCAGCAACGCGTCGAGCGTGGTCAGCGGCCGGGTGGGTTCGGCCGCCGCCTGCCGCAGGACGTGGACCAGACGGGCGAGCAGTGCCGCCGCCGTCTCCGGGCGGTACACATCACCGTGCAGCACGCTCAGTTCGAGGCCGCCGTCGGCGTTCGGCACCCCGGTGAACTCGAGGTCGAACCGGGCGACCGGCACGTCGACGTCCAGGGTGCCCGGGTGGCGGGCATCCTCGTCGACGGTCAGGGTGACGTGCACCAGCTGGTGGTCGGCGATGTCGAGGGCGTCGACGCCGCCGTGGTCCAGGGCGCCGAGAATCTCGTCGCGCGAGCGCTCGACCACCTGCCCGAAGGTGTCGCCGGGGCGCAGCACGGTGCGCAGCGGCGCCATCGTGACGAGCATGCCGACCAGCTCGGCGACCCGCGGGTCGGTGCGGCCGGACAGCGGGGTGCCGATGATCAGGTCACGGCCGGATCCGCTGCGGCTCAACGTGATCGCGAGGGCCGCGTGCAGCACGGCGAACACCGAGGTGCGGGCGCCGTCGGCGACGGCGCGCAGCACCCCGACCTCGGCGGCGTCCAGGGTCAGGCGGGTCACCTCGCCGGCCGCGGCCCCTTCGGCGGCGCCGTCCGGTTCGGGCGCCGACCGGAAGCCCGGATCGAGCGGTGCACCGGCGAGTCGTGCGCGCCAGTAAGCGAGGCGCACGTCGGTCACCTGCCCGGCCCGGGTCAGCACATGATCGGCGTAGTGGAGCGGCAGCGGCGTCCAGTCCGGCCGCTCCCCCGCCTGTCGTGCCCGGTAGGCCCGCTCGAGGTCGGCGGCCAGCACGCGCAGCGACCAGCCGTCGGCGGCGATGTGGTGGATCGCGAGCACGAGCACCGAGGAGTCGCCGTCCGGGCAGAGCACGACCCGCAGCGGCAGGTCCCGGGTCAGGTCGATCGGTGCGCCGAGGGCGGCCTCCAGCGCCCGCTCTTCGGCGGGCCGGTCCGCGGCGTCGTCGACGACGACGGTGAGCAGCGTCGCCGGATCGCAGTCGGCGGTCTCGCGAATCGACTGGTGCGGGGCCCCATCGCCCTCCGTGTCACCGTCGCCCTCCGGATAGACGGTGCGCAGCACCTCGTGGCGTTCGAGCACGTCACCGAGCGCCGCGGTCAGCGCGGCAGGATCGAGCCGCCCGGGGAGGCGTACCGGCGCCACGATGAGGTAGGCGACCGACTCCGGGTCCTTGCGGTTGTGCAGCCACATCGGCAGTTGGGCGGGGGCGAGCGGGATCCGTGCCGGACGTGCGATCGGGTCCGCCGGGCTGGGCTGTTCCGGCTGTTCCCGCTGTTCCGGCGCGAGGCGATCGATCGTCGCGGCCACCGCGGCCGGGGTGCGACCGTCGAACACGGCCCGCACCGGGACCCGGATGCCGGTGCGCGCGGCGACGGCGGCGACCAGCCGGGTGGCGATCAGTGAATTGCCGCCGATCGCGAAGAAGTCGTCGTCGAGACTCGCCGACGGGCCGAGCAAGTCGTGCACGAGGTCCAGCACGAGCGCTTCGTGCGGGGTGGCCGCGGCGCGCGCCGGCGCCGTGGACCCCGTGTCCGTCGGTGCCGGCAGCGCGGCGCGGTCGACCTTGCCGTTGCGGGTGACCGGCAGTTCGCGATGGGTCAGGATGTGCGACGGCACCATGTGCTCGGGCAGGTGCGCGGACAGATACGCGCGGAGTTCGGCCGCCTCGGCTCCGGAGTCCGCCACTGCGTGCGCGACGAGCCGTGGACCGGCGAGCGGGTCCGCGGTCGCGACGACGACGGCCGCCCGCACGCGCGGATGCCGCTGCAGCACCGCCTCGATCTCACCGAGTTCGACGCGCTGGCCGCGGATCTTCACCTGGAAGTCGCCGCGGCCCAGGTAGTCGAGCACCGGGGCGCCGTCGGCGGTCTGGGTGCGCGACCACCGGACGAGGTCGCCGGTGCGGTAGAGCCGCGCGCCGTCGCCGAACGGCGAGGCGACGAACCGGCTCGCGGTGAGGTCCGCGCGGCCGTGATAGCCGCGCGCCAGTTGCACACCGGCCAGGTACAGCTCGCCGGTGACCCCGGCGGGGACCGGCCGCAGGCGCTCGTCGAGCACGTAGACGGCGGTGCCCGGCGTCGGCCGGCCGAGCGCGACCGATCGGTGCGAGACCAGGTCGGCGGCCCGCACCGCCAGCGCGGTGACGTCGACGGCGGCCTCGGTGGGCCCGTACAGGTTGTGCAGTTGCGCGCCGGTCCGCGCCAGGAGCGCCGCCGCGGACGCCGAGCCCAGGGCTTCACCGCTGGTGAAGACCAGGCGCAGGGACGGCGGGAGCGGGCCGCCGTCTCCGGAGGCGAGGAAGGCGTCGAGCATGGCGGGGACGAAGTGGACGACGGAGACGCGCTCGGCGGCGAGGAGGTCGGCCAGTTCGAGGGTGTCGCGATGGGCGCCGGGCGCGGCCAGGACCAGCCGCGCTCCGGTGGCGACCGGCCAGAACAGCTCCCAGACCGAGACGTCGAAGGTGATCGGGGTCTTCTGCAGGACGGTGTCGGCGGCGCCGATCGGCGTGCGCGCCTGCATCCAGCTCAGCCTCGCCACGATCGCTTCGTGACTGACGCTGACCGCCTTCGGTTCCCCGGTGGAGCCCGAGGTGAACAGCACGTACGCGGGATGCCCCGGCCGCAGCGGCGCACGCCGGTCGGCGTCGGTCACCGGCGCGTCGTCGTGGTCGTGGCAGGGGTCGGCGGCGTCGAGTACCGGGGCGGTGAGCCACAGCGGCAGGGCCCGTTGTCCGCGGGCGTCGGCGATCACGGCGACCGGCGCGGCCGTGGCCAGCATGCGCTCGAGGCGGGCGGCCGGCTGATCGGGGTCGAGCGGCACATAGGCGCCGCCGGCGAGCACGACGGCGTGGATCGCGGCGAGCATGTCGATCGACCGGTCGACGGCGACGGCGACGGTCGTCTCCGGACCCGCGCCCACGGCGATGAGCGCCCGCGCGGTGCGCGCGACGCGGGCGGCGAAGTCCGCTCCGCGGACCGTCGCCGCGGCGTCGACGATGTCACCGGTCCCGCCGGCGGCCAGCAGATCCGGCAGCGTCCCGGGAGCTCCGGTGTGCTCGGGTGCCCCGGAGTCGTCGGGTGCCCCGCCCCAGTCGCCGGTGATGCGGCGCAGGCGCGCCTCGGTGAGCAGCGGCACGTCGTGCACGCGCGCCGCCGGATCGGCGGCGAGGGCGCGCAGCACGACGGTCAGCATGCGCGCGAACCCCGCGACGGTGGAACGGTCGAACAGCTCGCTCGCGTAGGTCCAGCGCCCTCGCACCGGTCCGTCGACGCCGCCGGTGCCGAGCGGGACGTCGAAGGTCAGGTGCAGGTCGAAGCGGGCCAGCGGTACCTCGTAGTCGAGCGAGGTCGCGGTGAGGTCGCCGAGTGTGAACGGACCGGGCGCGGGGTCCCCGAAGGCGAGCATCACCTGGAAGATCGGGTGGTGCGCCCCGCCGCGGTCGGGTTCGAATTCGTCGACGATCCGCTCGAACGGGTATTCCGCGTTGGCCTGGGCGGCCAGGTCGGCGGTCGCCACCGCGTCGATCAGGCGGTGCACCGGCAGATCCGGGTCGACGAGGGTGCGGAGCACCACGGTCTCGACGAACATGCCGATCAGACCGTCGAGGAGTCGTCCGCCGCGGCCGGACACCGGGGTGCCGACGACGATGTCCGCGGTGCCGGACAGCCGCGCGAGCAGGATCGCGACGGCGGCGTGCACCACGTGGAAGAGTGACGCGTTGCGGGCGCGGGCCAGCCCCTGCAGCGCTCCGACGAGGTCGGCGTCGAGCCGGAACTCGACGGTGTCGCCGGCGTGGCAGGGCGACGGCGGACGCGGCCGATCGATGGGCAGCGGGATCGGGCCGGGCAGCCCGGCGAGGGTCTGCCGCCAGAAGGCGTGCTGATCGTCGAGGCTGTCGGCCAGGAGTTCCTGCCACAGCGCGAAGTCGGCGTACTGGACCGGCAGCGGTGCGGCATCGAGGTTCCCGGCGTAGCCGTCGAGCAGTTCCCTGGTGAGCAACCGGACGGACCAGCCGTCGGCGGCGATGTGGTGCACCACGACCACGATCACGTGGACGCCGGGAGCCTCGTCGATGACGGCGATGCGCAGCGGGATCGAAGAACCCAGGTCGAACGGCCGGCCGGCGATCTCGGCGACCGTGCCGCGGGCGCCGAACTCCAGGTCGATGAGGTCCATCGCCGTCTCGACCGGATGGATCTCCTGGCGCGGGACGCCGAGTTCGGCGGGATAGGTGGTGCGCAGCACCTCGTGGCGCGCCAGGACCGCGGCGACGGCGCGGCGGAGCGCGCCCGGGTCCAGCGGACCTTCGACGCGCAGTGCGAGCGGGAGATGGTAGAGCGCGGAACCGGGTTCGAGGCGGTCGAGCAGCCACATGCGCTGCTGGGCGCGGCTCAGCGGGATCACGTCCGGCCGCTCCGCCCGGCGCAGGACCGGGCGGCCGAGGGTCTTCGCGTTCTCGACGCGGCGCGCGAGGTCGGCCAGGCGGGGTGCCTCGAAGACCTCGCGGACCGGCAGGGCGACGCCGAGGTCGTCGCCGATCCGCGCGGACAGCCGGGCGGCGAGGAGCGAATTGCCGCCGAGCGCGAAGAAGTCGTCGTCGGCGCCGATCGGGGCGCCGGGTTCGAGCAGCTCCGCCAGGAGCGCGGCGAGCGCGAGTTCGGTCGGCGTCGACGGATCGACGTGCCGGTGGGGGGCCGCTCCACCGGCGGGCAGCGCGGCCCGGTCGACCTTGCCGTGGATGCCCCGGGGCAGGACCGCCATCTCCACGCCGGCGACCGGGATCATGTAGGCGGGCAGGCGGCCGCGCAGCGCACCGAGCACCTCGGGCACGTCCAGACCGTCGCCACCGGCGGCGACGAGATACGCGACGAGGTTGCCGTCGCGCGCGGCGACGGCGGCGGCCGCGACCCGCGGGTCGGCGGCGAGCGCCGCCTCGATCTCGCCCAGTTCGATGCGCTGACCGCGGATCTTGACCTGGAAGTCGTTGCGGCCCAGGAACTCCAGAACACCGTCGGGCCGGATGCGGGCGAGGTCACCGGTGCGGTAGAGGCGGGCGCCGTCGCCGTCCGGGTCGGCCACGAAGCGGTCCGCGGTCAGATCGCCGCGGCCGTCGTAGGCGGTCGCGAGCTGCACACCGCGGAGATAGAGTTCGCCGACCACACCGGCCGGCACCTGGTGCAGCCGCCGGTCCAGGACCAGGACGGCGGAGTCGTCGACCGGGACGCCGACGGGAACGCACCCGCGCTCGGCGTCGTCGGGCGTCCATTCCCCGGAGGTGATGCCGACGGCGGCCTCGGTGGGTCCGTACAGATTGAACACGCGGGCCGACAGCTCGCTCGCGGCGCGCTGCGCGGTCGCCGGCGTCAGGGTCTCGCCGATGCAGAGCACCCAGTCGAGCCGATGTGGCGGCAGGCTCGCGTCGGCGGCCGCGTCGAGCTGGGCGTCGAGCAGCGACGGGACGAAGTGCGCGACGGTGGCGCCCCAGCGCCGCATCAGCCCGGCGAGGTACCGGGGATCGAAGTGCCCTTCGGGGTCGGCGAGGACCAGCCGGGCCCCGGTGACCAGGGGCCAGAACAGTTCCCAGACCGACAGGTCGAAGGTCAGCGGTGTCTTGAGCACCGCGGTGTCCCCCGGTCCCAGCGGGAAGGCCGTGCGCTTCCAGCGCAGTTGCGCGGCGATGGCGGAGTGCGGGACGGCCACGCCCTTGGGGGTGCCGGTGGATCCGGACGTGTAGATGACGTAGGCGGTGTTCTGCGGATGCGGCAGCGGCAGCGGCACCTCGGGCACGTCGCCGTCCGGTGCCGTCACGTCGAGTACCGGAATCCCGGCGTCCCCGATCCCGGCGGGCCGCTCCCCGGCGACCAGTAGCAGCGCCGGGGCGGCCGAGTCCAGCACCAGCGCGTTGCGCCGCGCGGGTGCCGCCGGATCGAGCGGTACGTAGGCGCCGCCGGCGAGCAGGACCGCGAGCACGGCGTCGACCATCGGCGCCGAGCGCACGATCGCGACGGCGACGCGGACCTCGGGACCCACCCCGGCGGCCCGCAGGCGCCGTGCCAGCCGGTTCGCCCGCTGCCACACCTCGCCGTAGGTCGACGCGGTGCCGCTGTCCTCGCACACCGCGACGCGGGTGGCGAAGGCTCCGAACGACGAGGTGAGCAGTTCGGTGAGGGTCGCCGGCATCCGAGCGCTGTGCCGGCCGGCGAGCACGCCGGTCGGGCGGCCGGTCGCCAGCTCGCCGACCGGCGTCTCGGGGTCGTCGAGCGCCGCGGCGAGCAGCTCCGTCCACAGCCGGTGCCAGCGAGCGACGGTGGCGGCGTCGAAGAGGTCGCGGTCGAAGTCCCACTGGACGCGCATGGTGCCGTCGGGAGCGCCCTCGACGAGGGTCAGGTGCAGGTCGGATTTCGCGACACCGAGCGACGGTTCGATCAGTTCGACGTCGACGCCGTCGAGCGCGAACGCCGCCGGGGGCAGATTCTGGTAGGAGAAGCCGACCTGGAAGAGCGGGTGGTAGGCCGCGGAACGGCGGGGCCGGAGCTGATCGACGAGACGGTCGAACGGGACGTCGGCGTGCGCGAACGCTTCCAGATCGCCCTCGCGCACGGTGTCCAGGAGTTCGCGGAAGCTGCGGCCGGGATCGACCGGCGTCCGCAGGACGACGGTCCCGACGAACATGCCGACCAGGTCGGCCAGGTCCGGATGCATCCGGCCGGCGACCGGGGTGCCGACGGCGATGTCGTCGGTGCCGCTCAGCCGGGCGAGTGTCGCGGCGAGGACGCCGTGCGCCACCATGAACGGCGTCGTGCCGGAGGCCGCCGCGACCTCGCGGAGCCGCCGGACGAGGTCGCTGTCGATCCTCTGGTGCAGCTCGCCGCCGCGGGCGCCGGCCACCGCGGGTCGCGGTCGGTCGGTGGGCAGGGCCAGCAGGTCGGGCAGCCCGGCGAGCCGTTCCCGCCAGTAGGTGAGCTGGGTCTCCGCGGAGCCGGTCTCGTCGGCCCAGGCCCGGCGCCAGACCGTGTAGTCCCGGTAGGTCACCGGGAGCGGGGTCCACGCGGGGGCGTGCCCGGCCCGGCGCGCGTGGTAGGCGACGGCCAGATCGCGGGCCATCGGTGCGGTCGACGAGCCGTCGGCGGCGATGTGGTGCACCACGCACACCAGCACGTGGTCATCGGGCGAGAGCCGCAGGAGTGCGGCGTGCAGCGGGACGGCGGCGGTGACGTCGAACGCCGTGGCCGCGAGCCGGGTGAGCCGGGCCGGCAGCGCCTGCTCGGCGACGTCCTCCGGCGTCAGCGCGAAGCCGGCCGCCACCTCGCCGACGGACAGCACCTGCTGGATCGGGCCGTCGGGGCCCTCCGGGTACCGGGTGCGCAGCGTCTCGTGGCGCTCGACGACGTCGAGCAGTGCCGTCGACAGGGCGGGGATGTCGATCGGGCCGCGCAGCCGGAGGGCGAGCGGGATGTTGAAGAGCGCCGGACGGTCGTCGAGCTGGTTGACGATCCACATCCGCCGCTGCTGCGGGGACACCTCGACGTCGGCCGCCGGATCCGCGCGGCGCGCGAGGGCGGGGCCGATCGGTGCGCCGCCGGGCTCCGCCTGCTGCAGGTCGGCGGCCAGCGCGGCGACGGTCGGCGCCTCGAAGACGCGGCGCACCGGCAGGTCGACGCCGAAGCGAGCACCCAGATCGGTGACGAGCCGGGTCGCGATCAGCGAATCGCCGCCGAGGGCGAAGAAGTCGTCGTCACGGCCGACGCGATCGGTGCCCGTCGCCGTCGCGAAGGCGTCCGCGACGACGCGTTCGGCCGCCGTCCGCGGCGCGCTGTACGGTGCCGCGGCGACGACCGGCGTGGGCAGTGCGTCGCGGTCGAGCTTCCCCGAGGCGGTGAGCGGCACTTCGTCGAGCCGGACGAGGGCGGCGGGTCGTGCGTGGGCGGGCAGCGCGGCGTGCAGGTGATCGCGCAGCGCGTCGGGGCTCGCCGTTCCCGTGTAGTAGCCGACCAGCGCGGTCTGGCCGGTCGAGGTGCGCCGGGGTTCGGCCGCGGCGAATCCGACGCCGTCGCACGCGGCCATCGCCGAGTCGATCTCACCGAGTTCGATCCGGAATCCGCGGATCTTCACCTGCCGGTCGGCGCGTCCCCGGTATTCGAGGTCGCCGCCCGGCCGCCAGCGCACCAGGTCGCCGGTCCGGTACAGGCGGTCGCCGGGCGCCCCGAAGGGGTCGGCGATGAAGCGGGCGGCGGTCAGCCCCGGCCTGCGGTGGTAGCCGGCGGCCAGTCCCGGACCGCCCAGATAGAGCTCGCCGACCGCGCCGACGGGCGCCGGGCGCAGCCTCCGGTCGAGGACCACGGCGGTGACCCCGGTGATCGGGGCGCCGATCGAGACCGGGGCGGCCGGATCCAGCGGCCCGGCGAGGGTCGCCATGATGGTGGCCTCGGTGGGGCCGTAGGCGTTGAACATGCGGCGGCCGCCGGGGTGCGCGGGCTGCGTCCAGCGGGACACGAGCTCGGCCGGGCACGACTCGCCGCCGACGATCACGGTGCGCAGCTGGTCGAGTCCGTCGCGGGGCACCGAGGCGAGCGCCGCCGGGGTCAGGAACGCGTGGGTCACTTGCTCGCCGGACAGGATGCGGGCCAGTTCGGCGCCGCCGTACACGTCCGGCGGGACCACCACCAGCGTCGCCCCGGAGGCGAACGCGAGCAGCAGTTCCAGGATCGATGCGTCGAAGCTGGGCGAGGCGAAATGCAGGGTGCGTGCGCCCGGCCCGACGTCGTAGCGGTCGTTCTGTTCGCGGCAGAACGACGCCAGGCCCCGATGCGTGATCACGACGCCCTTGGGCAGGCCGGTGGAGCCGGAGGTGTAGATCAGGTAGGCGGGGTGGTCCACCCGCAGCGGGCTCCGGCGATCGGCGTCGGTCACCGGCTGCGCCGGCGTGCGGGCGAACTCCTCGCGGAGCGCGGCGGACCCGAGGTGCACCCAGTCGCGGACGTCCCCGACCGGCAGCCGGTGCGCGCCGCCCGGTCCGGTGATGCCGTAGCGGGCTCCGCTGTCGTCGAGCAGATAGGCGATCCGCTCGTCGGGCAGGGCCGGATCGACGGGGACGAAGGCGCCGCCCGCGGTCACCACGGCCAGCTCGGCGACGATGCTCATCCGGCCGCGGGGCAGCAGGACGGCGACCGTCTCACCGGGTCCGACACCGCGGCCGATCAGGATCCGGGCCAGCCGGTGCACGCGGTGTGCCAGTTCGTCGTACCGCAGGTCGACGCCGTCGGCGACGAGGGCGACGGCCTCCGGATCGTGCGCGGCGACGCGGGCGAGGAGATCGGGCAGCAGCTCGGGTTCGGCCGCCGCGCGGCCGCGCGCGGGCACGTAGCGGAGCCGGTCGGCGTAGGCCATCGTCTCGAGCTCGCCGAGGCGAGCCCGCGGTCCGCGGCGGACGAGCATCGCGAGCACGGCGAGATAGCGCCGGTGGTGGGCGTCGAGCGCCTCCGGCGAGTAGGCGGCGGAGTTGGCCTCGAGGTCGATGCGCAGCCGCCCACCCCCGGTGTAGACGGTGAACGCCAGGTCCTCGGTGGGCCCGGTGCTCAGCACCGTGCTGCGGCCGGTGCACTCCCCCAGCGTGATCTCGCTGTGGAAGGTCATCACGTTCACGACCGGACCGAAGAACCCGCGGCCGCCCGGCGCGTCCGCGCCCCGGCCGGCCGCGTCGCGCAGCATGTCCTCGAAGCGGAACCGCTGGTGGCGCAGTGCGCCGCTGAGTTCGGTGGTCACGCTGGTGAGCAGTTCCCCGACGGTGGTGTCCGGACCGGGCGCGCTGCGGATCGGGACGACGTTCGAGAGCATGCCGCCCGAGCGCCGCAGCAGTGCGTTGGTGCGGCTGGTCACCGGCAGGCTCAGCACGACGTCGTCGGTGCCGCTCATGCGTCCGACGTAGACGGCGGCCGCGGCCGTGACGAGCGCGGCGACAGTGGTGTCGTGGGCGACGCAGTAGGAGTCGACGTCGGCCTGCAACCGGGTGTCGAGCAGGGCGCCCGCGGTGATCGACCGGGCCAGCCGATCCGCGGGGCCGGCGAACCGCACGGGATCGGGCAGCGCCCGCAGCCGCTGCGCCCAATGCTCGCGGTCGCGGTCGAAGCGGGTCGAGGCGCGGTACTTCTCGTCCTCGTCGTGCAACTGCGCGAGACTCCCGGCGCGGCACGGCGGGACGGCCAGGCCCGCGGCGCGCGCGGTGTAGACCTCCGCCGCCCGGTCGGTGAACGTCGACGCACCGAAGCCGTCGAGCGCGATGTGGTGCACGCGCGTGTACCAGAAGTAGCGGTCCTCCGACAGGCGCAGCGTCGCCGACTCCATCAGTGGATCGCTGAACAGGTCCAGGGGGCGCTGGAAGTGGTGATCCATCCACGCCCGCGCCGCCGCCTCCGGGTCCTCGTGGTCGCGGAAGTCGAAGTGATCGAGGCGGTCGTGGGCGCCGTCGTCGAGGAGCTGAACGGGGGCTCCGGCGGGATCCGCGCCGGGGATCAGGCGCACCATGGTGCACCCGAATTCACGGACCACCTGGCGGCCCACCTCGGCCAGCAGCGCGGTGTCCAGCGGCCCGGTCACATCGACGAAATGGTCGATGACCAGGGGCGTCTCGGGGGAGAGCTGTTGCGCGAACCAGATGCTGCGCTGGGCAGCCGACAGGGGGACCACCGCCAGATCTGCGGTGGCGGAACGGGTGTCGTTCAGGGTCAACGGTCTTGCACTCCGAGGATTAGTAATGAGAGTTAGTAGAGGCTAACCTTAACGTAATGTCCACCGCTGAGATGACATCGCCCGCCGTCCTGGTCGACGGCCTCCGGAAGTCCTTCGACGACGTCCACGCCCTGCGCGGAGTGTCGTTCGAGGTGCCCCGCGGAACCGTGCTGGGTATCCTCGGACCCAACGGCGCGGGCAAGACGACCCTGGTCGACATCCTGTGCACGCTGGCCGAACCCGACGCCGGGACCGCCGTCGTCGCCGGGCACGACGTGGTGACCGACGGTGCCGGGGTCCGCGCGAGCATCTCACTGACCGGTCAGTACGCCGCGCTCGACGAAACCCTCAACGGCCGCGACAATCTGGTCTTCTTCGGCCGCATGCAGGGCCTGCGACGACGCGCCGCCGCGGCCCGCGCCGACGAACTGCTCGACCGCTTCGCTCTCGCCTACGCCGAGAAGCGCCCGGTCCACACCTACTCCGGCGGCATGCGGCGCCGGCTGGACATCGCCTGCGGGCTGGTCGTCGAGCCATCCGTCGTCTTCCTCGACGAGCCGACCACCGGCCTGGACCCGCGCAGCCGCCAGGAGGTGTGGGAGCTGGTCGAGCTGCTCAAGAACGACGGCATCACCACCCTGCTGACCACCCAGTACCTGGAGGAGGCCGATCGGCTGAGCGACGACATCATCGTCCTCGACCGCGGCCGCGTGGTGGCGCACGGCACCGCCGCCGATCTCAAGGAGAGGGTGGGCGGCGTCGCCTGCGCGGTGGAACTGACCGAGCCGGGCGACACCGCGCGGTTCGCCGACGCGGTGAGCGCCGGACTCGGCCCGGGCCATCGGGTGGCCGTCGCCGAGCCGGGCCGGGTGAGCCTCGCCGCCCCCGACGGGGTCGACACCATGGCCGAGGTGATCGCGCTCGCCCGGGCCGCCGGCATCGGGCTGCGCGACATCGGGCTGCGCAGCCCGTCGCTCGACGACGTCTTCTTCGCGCTCACCGACGACGCGGCCCCCGCGCCGAGCGCGGCATCGTGAGCCTCACCTGGCCCGACCGCGCCGACCCGGAGGTCGTCGCCACCGGCTGGACCTTCGGCAGGCAGTGGGCCGCGCTCACCGCCCGTGGTCTGCGGTCGGCGCACAAGCAGGGCGAGTTCACCATCGCCGTCGTCATGCCGATCGTCTTCGCGCTGGGCTTCTACCTGCCGCTGCGCCTCATCATGGCCGATCGGGGCGTCGACTACGGGCAGTTCCTGATGCCGATCATCGTGCTGCAGGCGGTGGCCTTCACCGCGGTCGCCGCCGCCCAGCGCGCCACCCTCGATCGGCTTCGCGGGATGACCCGGCGGCTGGCTTCGATGCCGGTGCGGCCGCTGGTCCCGCTGTCGGCACGGATGACCACCTCGCTGGTCCGGTCCGCGATCTCCATCACCGTCGCCCTGGTGTTCGGGACGCTGCTCGGCTTCTCGTTCGACGGCGGCCCCGTCGACACCGCCGGCTTCCTCGCGTTCTCGCTCGCGGTCGGCCTGGTCCTCGCGATCGGGGCGGACTCGCTCGGCCTCGTCGCCCGCAATCCCGAGTCCACCTCCCAGCTGCTGGTCCTCCCCCAGCTGGTCCTCGGCATGCTGTCGACCGGATTCGTACCCGAGTCGAGCTTCCCCGGCTGGGCGCAGCCGTTCGCGCGCAACCAGCCGATCTCCCATTTCGCGGCGACCATGCGCGACCTCGCCGCCGGCGATCCGCACTGGGCGACGGCCCGGCCGGCCCTGATCTGGCTGGCCGCGCTGGCCGCGGTGTTCATCGCCGCCGCTCACTACACCCAGACGCATCGGCGGTTGTACCCGTGACTCTGATCTTCCCCGCCCGCGACACCGCCGCCCCCGAGACGAGCGGCCGCTCCCTGGTGCGCGCGTCGGCGCTGCAGGCCGAGCGGATCGTCGTCAAATGGTGCACCGACATCCCGACGCTGCTCCAGTCGCTGCTCTTCCCGGCGGTGATGGTGCTGCTGTTCTGGCTGATCCTGGACCGCACGGTCAGCGACTACTCCGGCACCTCGCAGGCCTTCGGCATGGTGCCGATGGTGGCGCTGGTCGGGGCCATGAGCGGTTCGGCGATCAGCGGGCTCGGGCTGCGCCGGGAGCGGACCAGCGGTCTGCTGTCGAAGATGTGGACGCTGCCCGTGCACCGCGCGTCGGCGATGACCGGCCGCCTCGCCGCCGAAGCGCTCCGGATCGTGGTGACGGTGAGCGCCGTCCTCGCCGTGGGCACGATCATCGGTTTCCGGATCCAGACGGGTCCGGCCGGATACCTCGCGATCATCGCGGTGGCACTGATGTTCGGAGTGTCGTTCTCCATGATGGTCACCGCCCTGGCGCTCCGCGGCGGCGACTCCCGCATCGTCGAATGGGTCGCGATCGGCACCAATCTGGCGATGTTCTTCAACACCGGCTTCGTCCCGGCCTCGGCCTATCCCGCGTGGCTGCGGCCGATCGTCGAGTACCAGCCGCTCAGCTGCGCGGTCGACGCGATCAAGGGCCTCGCCACCGGCGGCCCGATCGCGCAGCCGCTGGCGTTGACGGTCGTCTGGTCGGCGGTGCTGCTCGCCGCGTTCACCCGGCCGACGCTCACCGGCTACCGCCGCGCCGCCCAGCGCGGATAGGCCGGCAGGTCAATACCGTACCGAATCCGGTACGGTATTGACAGGAGGATCGATGGGCTATCGACATGACCTGTGGGAGATCGCCGCATCCCGAAACGGTGTGGTGACCGTCGCCGACGCGGAAGATGCGGGAGTGCCGGCCGTGGAGCTCCGGAAGCTTGCGGCGCGCGGCGCCCTTCTTGCGTACGGGAAGGGTGTCTACACACACCGCGACGTGCCGACAACGCCGTTCACCGAGCCGACGATCGCTGTGGCCCTCGCGGGCGAAGGCGCGTTCCTGCACCGCGAATCCGTGCTCGATCTGCTCCGGATCGGACAGTTCAATCCTCCGAAGATCCGCGTGGGCACCCGCCGACGCGTGCGACGTGTTCTCCCCGAGTGGATGGATCTTGAGTACCGGTCTGACGTATCCGACGAGGATCTCGCTCGCTATGACGGCATTCCAGCGACGACCGTCCGGCGGGCACTGGCGGACATGCGGAGCCGAATGCCTCCGGACCGGTGGGAGCTGCTGGCCGACGAGGCGCTGCGACGAGACCTGATCGCAGATCAGGACGCCGCCACCGGAAAGATCGCGTCGTCATGAGCGCAGTGACTCCGCCGCTCAACGTGACTCAGCTCAATGACAGGCTCACCCGGGTCGCGGCGGAGCTGGGCATCCCCGTCGCGCGTGCGCGGGTGATGCTGTGCACCCTGATCGTCTCGCAGTTGCTCCCCGACGCCGTCGCGGTCAAGGGCGGCATGGGCGTGAAGTTGCGTTTCGGAGAGCGAGGTACGCGCGCCACATCCGACCTCGACGTCTCCACCTCCGTCCGCGGTGAAGAGTTCGAACGGGCGTTCCGTGCGCGTCTGGCGGACGGCTGGGGAATGGTGCCGCCCTCGAAGGGCGCACGACGCCGCGATCCGGACGCGCCGGATCGCGTCGCATTCACCGCGACTGTGCGACCGGTGAAGCTTCACGATCCTGGGCTCGCCCGCCCCGAATACGTGATGCACCCGTACCGGGTATCGATCGCCTTCCTCGGCAGCGCCTGGGGCGCTCTCGATGTCGAGGTATCCGATCCCGAGATCGATCCATGCGCTCACACACAGAAGGAGATCGACGGAGAGCTGGTGCAATTCGGTGCACACTTCGGATTCGGCGAGTTGCAGCCTGTCGAACTGGTCGATCTGGAGTATCAGATCGCGCAGAAGCTCCACGCCGTCACCGATCCCGCCTACGCGCGTGCGCATGATCTGGTCGACCTACAACTCCTCTGGAACGCTGACCCCGATCTGCGGAGCCTGCACCGCTTCTGCGTGCGAACATTCGACTGGCGACGGCAGCAGATATGGCCGCCACTCCCGTTGCGCTCGATGGAGGGGTGGGAGCTCGCCTGTGCCGACGCACGCTCGGAGACCGAGGTCGCCGGTCGGACATCGGTATTGCCGAACGTCGCCGCTGCGCGCGAGTGGCTGAGCCAAATCATCGCCATCATCGCGTCGTCGCCTGCCCATTGATGACAGCCGGTGATTCCCGCACCGGCCCGAAAGACGAAGTGCCCTACACGTACCAGCAGCGGTGGCGGAGGCTGCCCTTGATCCGGCCCAGCAGGTTACCGGCCTGGAACAGCCAGCGGCCGGTCGGCACCCGGGTGATCGCGGTCGGGAGCAGCGGGTTCCGCAGCAGGAGATAGGCGATGACGTCGGCGGTCATGTACCAGGGCCGCTTCGGGAGTCCGTAGCCGCGGTATTCCGCGTACAGCCGGGCGTCGCCCTCCCCGCACATCACCGACTGGTCCCATATCCCGCGCAGTGTGTCCCGGAGGCGGTAGGCCACGAGTGCGTCCGGCGCGTGCCCGAGCACGCCGCCCGCCAGCTGGATGCGGATGGTGAAGTCGGCGTCTTCGGCGCCGCGGTCATATGCCGTATCGAAGCCGCCGACCTGCTCGAACCGGTCCTTCCACACCCCGAGATTGCAGGTCGGCGACACCCGCAGGAAGCCGAGGAACTCGTACGGCATCTCCGGCGGCAGCATCTGCCGCCAGCTCTGCGCGTCGGCACCGTTGAGCGAGTGCGTCTCGACCGCACCGCCGACGGCGCTGCAGCGCCGCCCGACGGCGGTCAGTTCGGTCAACCATCGCGGAGAGACGCGGTCGTCGTCATCGCAGAAGGCGAGGAAGTCGCCGGCGGCCGCGGCCGCCCCGGCGTTGCGGGCGTAGGACGCGCCGGCCGGGCCGGAGGCGTCGACCCAGCGCAGCGTGAGCCGCTGCGTCAGCGGGTGCCCGTCGAGGTGATCGCGGAGACCGTCGGTGGAGTTGTTGTCGGCGACGAGGACCTCGAACGGCCGGTCATAGTCTTGCGCGGCGAGCGCGGCGAGCTGGTCGTCGATCACGTCGGCGCCGTTGTGCACCGGGATCACCACGGACACCAATTCCGGCAGACCGCGATCGGCCTCCGGGGGACGTTCGGGCCGACCGGGCGCCGTCGCCCCCAGTCCGGCGCGGCGCAGGGTCCGCGGTGGAATCTTCCCGGTCTCCCCGCGCAACGCGGCGCGGGCGCCGGCGGCGCTCAGGTACACCCGCCGCATCCGGTGAGAGCCGATGAGCATCGCGCGGCCCCGGCTGAGCGTGTCCTTCGCGATCGACACGGCGCACCACAGCGGTTCGGCGGCGCCGTAGCGCCGGTAGAGCGTCAGCCGGTTGCGGGCGATGTAGTAGTGCCGGAACGGCGCATCCTCGGAGAACTCGATCCCGGCGCCGCAGCCGCGAAGGACCGCGCGCAACAGGCGAGGCGGCACCCAGCGGGCGGGCGTGCCGAGCCGGTGCACGATCCGCGTGCCCGGCACGATCAGCGCGTGCCCCCCGTGCGCGCGGGCCCGCAGATAGAACTCGGTCTCCACGCAGTCGATGAACAGTTCTTCCTCGAAGAGGCCGATCTCCTCGAACAGGCCCCGGGTGATCACCAGGCCCGACTGGATCGGCTCGAACGCCAGCGTCAGGCCCTTCTCGGCGAACCAGAACGGGGCGACGTCGTCGTTGATGCGGGCGGGCGAGACCGTCACGCGGGTCAAGCCGAGGCCGGCCGCGAGATGCAGGTGGGCGACGGCCCGTTCGAGGTAGTCGTCGTCGAGGTGGGTGTCCTGGTCGAGAGTGAGGACGGCGTCGGCACCCTCGTCCAGTGCACGCCGGACGCCTCGGTTGAGCGTGTGGGCGATCCCGCGATTGGCCGGGTTCTCCAGGACGGTGGCGCCGAGGTCGGCGCAGACGTCGAGCGCCCGCCGCGCCGGGCCGGTGGGCTCGGTCCGCAGCGAGGGCGAGCCGTCGTCGACGACGATGAGCGAGGCGACCTGCGGTATCGCCGCGCGCACCACCTCGACCAGTTCGGGCCCGGGCTCGAAGGCGGCGACGACCCCGATCACCCGGGTGCGCGGCGCGTCGGTCATCGGGCGGGCTCCTGCTCGTTGGTCTCGCGCTCGGCGATCGCGGCGCGCAGCGCCGCGGCGGTGGCGGTCACGTGCGGGGCACGCATCATGGAGTGATGGTCGCCGGGCACCCGGGTCACGGCGAGGTCGCCGGTGGTGATCGCCGCCCAGCGTTCGAGATCGTCGTGATTGTCGGTGGCCGCGATCAGCGTGACCCGGCCCGGATAGGGCGTCGGCCGGTGACGGCGCAGCAGCCGGCGGCCGAGATCCCAGAAGACGGTCCACTGCAGCGTGGTCGGGAGCCGCCAGAGTCCCGCCGTGGCGACCAGGAAGCGCATCGCGAGCGCGTTCCACCGGGCGGCGAGACCGCCGGGCTTCGCCGCGTCCGCGGTGTCGGCGCACGCTGCCACCTCGTCCCGCTCGGGCAACGCTGTGCGGGCGGCGGCGTCGGGTTCGAAGAGCGCGTCGAGTAGCACCACGCGGGTCACCTCGGCGCCGCGGGCACGCAGGATGGTCGCCGCTTCGAGGATCACGAACGCGCCGAAGGAGTAGCCGGCGAGCAGGTAGGGGCCGCGCGGCTGTACCGAGAGGATGTCGTGCACGGCGCGCACCGCCGCCGCGCGCACGGATCGGTCGGCACGGCCGCGTCGTTCCAGGCCGTGCGCCTGGAGACCGTAGACCGGCCGGTCGCCGCCCAGTTCCCGGACCAGGGGCAGCAGACTCGCCGCCGGACTGCCGGCTCCCGCGGCCAGGAACAGCGGGGTCCCGTCCCCGTCGCGCAGCCGGGTGAGCGAGCCGTCCGCCTGTGAGCGGCGGCGGTCCCGGTGAGCGGCGTCGAGCAGCCGGGCGAGTCCGGCGATGGTCGGATCGGCGGCGAAGCGGGAGGAGGTGATCTCCACCAGCCAGCGATCGCGGATCTCGGTGAGCATGGTCGCCGCGGCGAGGGAGTCACCGCCGAGCGAGACGAAGTCCTCGTTCCGCCCGACGGTGTCGAGGCCGAGGACATCGCACCCCAGGTGCAGCAGCGCCGCCTCGGTGGGACCGCGCACCGGCTCCGGATCACGCGTGGCCGGTGCGGGCAGCGCGGCGCGATCGATCTTGCCGCGCTCGGTGCGCGGGAGTTCGGCGAGTACGACGACGTCGCGCGGAATCATCCAGGGCGCCAGCGTCTTTCCCAGCGCGGTCCGGATCTCGGCGGGCGACGGCGACCACTTCTCGCGGTCGACGGCCACGTGCGCGATCAGCCGCCCGGCGTCGGCGGTCACCACGGCGTCGACCGTCCACGGCAGCGCGCGGATCGCCGTCTCGACCTCGATCGGCTCCACCAGGTAGCCGCGGATCTTGACCGCGTCGTCGCGGCGGCCGAGCAGATGGAGTTCGCCGTGCGCATCGAATCGGCCGAGGTCGCCGGTGCGCAGTACCGTCCGGCCCTCGCCCGCCGGACGGAAACGACGGTCCGTGCGCTCCGGATCGCCGTGGTAGCGCAGGGCCAGATGCGCCGATTCGACGGTCACCTCCCCGGTGACGCCGGGTGGCACCTCGGCACCGTCGGCGTCGACGATGCGCACGGTCTTGTCGGCGGCGGGGCGGCCGACGGGCAGCGGACCGGTGGGCAGCGGCCGCCCGGGCGGGAAGCGGTTGAAGGCGAGATTCCCGGCTTCCGACGAACCCGACCAGCTGCAGAACACGCCGTCGGCGGGCAGCAGCGTCGCGCGCAGAGCGGCGACGTCGGTGCTGTACACCGGCTCGCCGCAGGTGGTCGCCAACCGCAACTCCGGCAGCGCGCCGGGCGCGTTCGGCCCGCCCAGCCAGGACCGCAGGAGCGACGGGGTGCAGTGCAGCGTCGTCGCCGGGTGCAGCGACAGCCAGTCGTGCAGGCCGGCGGCGGTCCGGCGGCGCACGTCCCACAGCAGCACGCCCGCACCGTTCAGCAGCGGCATGAGCAGGGCGTCCAGTCCCGCGCCGAAACTCAGCGGCAGGAGCACCGCGGCGGCGTCGCCGGGCCCGAGGCCGAGCACGTCGTGTCCGTCGCGGGCCTGGTTGACCCAGCTTCGCTGTCCGTGCACGACGCCCTTGGGGGCGCCGGTGGAGCCGGAGGTGAAGACGATGACGGCCGGCTGATGCGGCTCCGGGTCGGGCACCGCGCCGCCGGACGGTGGCAGTTCGGCGATCTGGGCCGGACTCAGTTCGAGCGCACCGGAGAGCCGCAGGATGTGGTCCCGGCGCTCGGTGGGCAGGAAGGGATCGAGCACCACGAGCGGCCGGCCGGAGCAGAGGACGGCGAGGATCGCGATCGCCGACTCGACGTCGGATTCGGTCGTGACCGCCACCGGTCGTCCCGGTTCACCGACGGCGGCGGCGACGGCCCGTGCGCGTTCCGCGGAACGCTCCCCCGCCTCGGCGAAGGACACCGACGCCTCGGGCGTGACGAGTGCGGGCGCATCCCCGCGCTCGGCCGCCACGGCGAGCCAGCGGCCCGCGGTCGTCGCCCGGTCGAGCGACGCGGTCATGAGTGCAGGCCGGCGGCGATCGTCGGCCACGAGCGCTTGAGCTCGTCGCGCCAGTAGTTCCAGGAGTGGGTGCCGGTCGCCGGGAGGTGCACCTGCGCCGGGATGTGCAGCTCACGCAGACGCGCGGCCATCCGGTCGGTGCAGTAGCGGACGGCGAATTCCAGGGCCCCGCCGACCAGGATCTGGTCGGCGAGCGGGGGTGCGCCGGGCGCCTGTTCCTGCGGCGTGTCGTACCGGCCGGGCAGACCGCTGCCGCTGGACAGGTAGATCCGCGAGCCGCGGAGCTTCGCCGCGTTGAGGTACGGGTCGTTCCGGCGCCAGGCCGGCGAGGCGGGACCGCCCCACATGTTGGTCGCGTCCGCGCTCGAGGCGGTGTAGACGATCCCGCGGACCGCGGCCTGCCCCTCGGGGGTGCTGGTGAGTGCGCATCCGCTGTACGACGCGACCGTGCGGTACAGGCCGGGCGCGGCGATCGCGAGGTTGAGGACCGACGTGCCCGACATCGACAGTCCGGCGATCGCATTGCGCCCGCTGCTGTTCAGCGCGGCGTCGAGCACCGGCGGCAGTTCCTTGGTCAGGAAGGTCTGCCACATCGGCTTGCCGAGCTTGCTGTCGGCGCTCTGCCAGTCCGTGTAGTAGCTGCCGCGGCCCTTCTCGGGAATGACGACGTTGACCCGCTTGCCGTCGAAGAACTTCTGCGCGTCGGTCTGCGCCAGCCAGTTGGCGCCGTCCTCGCCGCCGCCGGCCCCGTTGAGGAGGTACAGGGTCGGCGCTCCGGCCGCGTCGGTGCGCGGCCGGAGCAGCAGGAACGGAATGTCGTGACCCATCGCCGGCGAGCGCACGACGACCCGCCAGAGATTCTGGTCGAGGTGGGTCAGCGAGACCACCTGCGCCCCGGCCGCCCGGGCCGGCGCCGCCGTGGAGATCATCGTGCCGAACAGCAGCGAAACCAGCAGGAGGACGAGAGGAAGCCGACGGCGACCCGAGAACACAACCTTCATAGTGTAGGTCAGCCTACACTTGCATAGGTTTACCTAACCTACCGGTGTGCGTCAGATCCTGCTCGCATGCACCGCCGGGATGCGGCCCGCCCACGGCATCGCGGCTTCGAGCTGAGCGGCGAGCCGTAGGAGCATGGATTCCGAGCACATCGGACCGGCCAACTGCACCCCGATCGGCAGTCCCTCGCTCGACTGGCCGAGCGGCAGGCTGATCGCCGGGGTCCCGGTGGTGTTGAACAGCGGGGTGAAGGAGAAGGCATCGAAGATCCGCCGCGTCCAGCCGTGCGCGTCGAGATCGTGTTCGTCGGCGTTGAGATAGCCGAGTTCCATCGGCGGATGGTTGGTGGTCGGGGTCAGCAGGACGTCATAGCCGGTGAAGAACTCGCCCACGGTGCGGGAGACGGCGGTGAAGACGGCTCCGGCGGCCGCCAGGTCGAGCGCGCGGAGTTCGCGGCCGTACTGGATACACGCCCAGCTGGTGGCTTCGACATTGTCCGGGCCGGCGACGGTCCCGGTCATCGCCTCGACGGCGGCGACCGATTCGGCCAGGAACGCCGCCCAGGTCGTGACCGTGGCCTCCAGAAACGACTCCCAGTCAAAGGCCGGGGCGGCACGGTCCACCCGGTGACCGGCCGCCTCGAGGGCGCGGCCGACGGCCTCGACCGCCGCGACGACCTCCGGGTCGACGGCGGTGCCCGACCAGGCCTCGGTGTGCAGCGCGATACGCAGCCGGCCCGGATCGGCACCGACCTCCTGGGCGAACGGACGACGCGGCGGGGCGATCAGGACACGGTCTCCCGGGTACGGGACGGCGACGGCGTCGAGCAGGGCTGCGGCGTCGCGAACCGAGCGGGTGACCGCGAACTCGGCGGCGAGACCGCTGAGCGCGTTGCTGTCGAGGTCGGGGCCCAGCGGCACGCGGCCGCGGCTGGGCTTGAGTCCGACGAGCCCGTTGCAGGCCGCCGGGATGCGGATCGATCCGCCACCGTCGTTGGCGTGCGCCATCGGCACCGCACCGGCGGCGACCAGCGCCGCCGAGCCGCCGCTGGAGCCGCCCGCACTGCGGCCGGTGTCCCACGGGTTGCGCGTGGAACCGTAGGCCAGTGCCTCGGTGTTGGCATTGAAGCCGAACTCCGGTGTGGTCGACACGGCGACGGTCGCCAGGCCGGCCGCCCGGAACCGTTCCATGAGGTGGGTATCGGCCGGCGGCACCAGCCCGTCGCCGAGCATGCGCGTCCCCATCCGGGTCGGGACGCCCTCCGCATGGCAGATCAGGTCCTTGATGACGAAGGGCACTCCGGCGAAGCACCCGTCGTCGGCGTAGGCGAGCGGCCGGCCGAACGGTCCGCCGGCGACCGCGTTGATCTCCTCGTTCACGGCGTTGATCGCGTCGGTCGCCAATTCGGCGGCCTCCGCCGCCGTGAGGTCGCCCGCGGCGATGGTCGCGGCCAGCCCGGTCGCGTCGAGTGCTGTGTACTCGTCGAAGTTCATGATGTGCTCTCCTCTGATCGTCGAGCGTCCGGCCCGATACCGGACGCGCACCGTCGACGATGGCAAGATGTGTCACACGACACATCGGCCGAACGGCCGAGGCGGTCGGCCCCGTCCGACCGCGACAGCGCTGGGAGGTGCCTATGGCCCCGGGCCTGACATGGTGGACCCGGGTGGCCGACGCGGTGCGTGCCGCCGGTCGCGGTGAGGCGCCGATCGCCGAGCCCGTCCGCATGCTTCGCGACGGCCTCGGATACGACTGCGCCACGTTGATCGGCCGGCAACCGGCGAACCGCGCCCCGCAGCCGATCCTGGTGAACCTCGACTACCCCACCGCCACCGCCGATTTCGTCGCCTCGACCTATGCGCGGGAATGCCCGGCGCACCGATACGCGCTCCAGCGCCACATCGCGGTCCGATTCGTCGATCTGCCCTTCGACTTCCGTGACTCGCGTACGTACCAGGAAGCCTTGCGGCCCTGCGGATTCCGAGAGGGTCTCACACTGCCGCTCGGCGGGATCGACGCGACCGGCCGCCGCCCGGGATTCATCGCGATGAGCTCGACCCATGGACGCCCGCTGGGCGACGACGACCGCCTCGCGCTGACGCTGTTCGCCTCCGAGATCGCTGGGCTGACCGCGCCGCAGATCCGCCCGGACGCCGACCCCGCCGATCTCGTGGTGTACCTGGCCGGGGGCCGCGCCGAAGTGCGCCTCGGCGATCCGTCACAGAGCCCGTTCGACGCCGCCGCGATGACCCGGCTGGCCGTCCTTCATGCGCGGTCGACGGGCGCACTGCGGTTCCGGCGGCGCGGTGCCGACGGCCAGTGGTGGTCGGTGCGGACCGACGCCGTCGCCGATGGGGTGCTCCTGTGCCTGTGGCGGACCGGGACACCGGAGGGACTCACCCCGCGTGAACTCGATGTGGCCGGGCTCGCCTCCCGCGGCTGGTCCAACGACCGGATCGCCGAGGCACTGGGCATCTCGGTCCGCACCGCTCGCGCGCACATCGAATCGGTGCTGGCCAAACTCGGCGCCGCCAACCGGACCGAGCTGGCGCGCATCGCGTACGGGCGAGAGCTGGACAGCCTGGATGCGATCCGGTGCGAAATCGGCTGACAGGTGGCTCTCCCGCCAGGACTCGAACCTGAAATGTCTGAACCAAAATCAGAAGTGTTGCCGATTACACCACGGGAGAAAGACGCGCTGACGATTGTGCCACAGCGGCGGTGTGCGACGTCCGGGCCCGGGCGTCGCCACCGGGGCTATCCCGTCTCACTCCGCGCGGCCAGGCGCCGCTCGTGTGCCTTGGCCTCCGTGTACGACCGCACCTGGTACTCGCGGAGGCGCCGCGCCGCCTTGCGGCGGCCCTTGCGGCCGTTTCGCCGGCGCACGACTCCCGGGCACGTCCGCAGCGCGCGGCGCCAGCGGCGCGCCTGCCGCTCGAAGCGGGCCTGGTGGCCGTCGTTCCACTCGATGCCGTACACCCCGCGGAGCAGCGGGCCGGCCATCCCCCAGGTCAGCAGCCGGACCTTGGGTGCCCACCGCACATATAGCAGCGGGAGCGAGTACGCCGAGAACACCGAGGCCGCCACATCGCCCGGAAGCAGTTGCTCGGGCGGCGCGTCCGGCCCCGACCGCGGTAACCGCGGCGGGTAGCCGCGTTCGACACCGGCGACGAGTTCGGTGAGCCCCGCGTAGTCGGCAGGCCAGCCGGACACGTCCATCTGCAGCAGCCCGCCGACCCGCGCGAAGTCCGCGAGCAACTGGTCGAGGACGTCGTCGTCGATCTCGGAGATCAGCAGCCGATAGGTGTCGACCATGCTCAGGAACCAGGTGACCGCGACCCAGCGCTGGCCGTCCGAATCGAACACCGGCCGGCGCGATCGGCGACCGTCGGGCCCCTCCGGCACGCCCACCGTCGCGTGGATGCGGTTCACCTCCCGCACCAGCCGGTCCAGCGTGTCGTCGTCACCCTCGGCGACCAGCCGGAGATAGTCGATGGTCGCCCGCCAGCGCTGCGCACCGCGGTTGGCGTACGCGCCGCTCTCCACCTCGGTCGGCGCGATCGAGGGATGCGCCAATTGCATCAGCGCCGCCCGCGGCCACAGCAGGTAACTACTCGGCTCATCGAGGACGCTCCGGAGGGTGGGACGGCGCTTGGTGGACATCGTTCTCCCCCGGCGGCCCTAGATCATCGCCTTGTCGTGCTTCAGCCGGCGGCGCAGATCCTTCATCAGCATCCGGCTTCCCCCGACGCGGAACCACTTGGGCAGGAACTTGTTGACGATCGAGACGAACGTGAACAGATGCTCGAACCGCCGCCGGTCATCGTCGGTCCATTCCAGCCCGAGCTGCCGGTGGAACAGCGGCGGCAGGAAGCCGATCGTCAGGAACCGCAGCAGGTTGACGAACGGCAACCGGATCAGCGGATTGATCATCTTCAGATCGACGAGGTCATTGAGGAAGTCGCACGTCGTGTCGTCGATCACCACCCGCTGGCACGCGACGTTCCAGTAGTGGTCGAAGTCGGCGCGCGTCGCCGGCCACATGTCCTCGGGCACCTGCAGCGTGGTCCCCAGCGGCTTCGCCGACTGATAGAACGCCTCGGCCTCCTCCTCGTTCATCAGGCCGTGCAGCAGTTGGTGACTGTCCTCCAGCCCGATGAACAGGCACGCGGCCACCCACAGCTGAAGTTCCCGGTTGAACGCGTTGTACTTCACCGGGCTGCGGGCGTCCGACTTCACGTGCCGGTGCGCCGAGTTCACCGCCTCCCGGAACGCCCGGCGTTCCTCCTCGGTGCCCAGCAGCGCCACCGCGAGGTACATGGTCGTGGTCCGCGCCCGCTTCCACGGATGACGCATCAGGGTGCCCGATTCGACCTTGCTCTCCATCACGCCGTACGCCACTTCGGGCCAGCCGAGCTGCATGACGACGTTCGCCGCCGCGCCCGCGAACGACCAGAAGTCCATCGCCTCCTGCGCCGCGGCCGGCTTGCGCAGACTGGTGACGCGGCGTTTGCGCGTCGTGATGGTGATCCGGGTGTCCGCCGTCCGCAGCTCGGGCCGCGTCTCGTCCAGGTCCGGCAGATACTTCATGTGGTAGCCCGGCCGCGTCTGCGGCGGGTTCTCACTCAGGGCGGGGTTCTCTGTCTCGGTCATCGCGGTTCTCCTCACACCGTTTCGACGTCGTCGACCAGCCAGCGGCCGTCGACCTTCTTGAGCTTCACGACCATCCGGTACGGCTGGCTGCGCCCCTCCGGCGCGACGACGTTCTTCGCCGTCTGGTCGACGAAGAGCAGCACCGTCGCCTGATCGCCCTTCAGCGACTCGACCGCCGAATGCGAGACCTCGGCGGTGGCCTCCCCTTTGCCGTTGGCGACGATCTCGGTCAGGGCCTTGACCATCTCGTCGTACTTCTTGCCGAAGTCCGCGGTCGACATCGCCGCGATCGCCGTGCGGTTCTTGTCCAGATCCCGATAGTCGAAGCTGGACAGCTTGACCGCGTAGTCGTTGGCGACACCGAGGACCGCCGCCTGCGACGAGGAGGCCGTGCTCGGAGCGTCGTCGCCGGCGAAGTACCGGTAGCCGAAGAAACCGGTGGCACCGATCAGGCCGGCGATCAGGACCGCGACCGCCCACCTCATCCAGCGCGGGCGCTCGGCCGGCGAGCGCCGGACCGGCGCGCTGCGGCGCGGCACCGAGGCCGGTTCGGCGGCCGATTCGGCGATCTCGATGTCGTCGATCTCCTCGACGTCCTCGACGGTGTCAGTTGCCATTGCGTGCCCTTTCCAGGAGTTGCGCCCACATCTGCAGGAGTTCGGTGCCGTTGGGGATCAACAGCGGGTCGTCGACGGCGGGCGGTCCGGAGACGCCACCGGGAGAGGTCCAGTTCTGTGTCCCGAGCTGATTCGGCCGCGGCGCGTTCACCGCCCCGCGCTGCCCGTAGCCGTTGCCCGGCGGGCAGTAGCGGGTCAGGTTCGGCTGCGACGGCGAGAGGTCGCCGACCGCGCGGCGCGGCTCGTCGTAGAACAGGCAGACCGGGCCCTGAGTGCCGATGAGGGCGAAGTCCGCGCGGCCGTTCTTGACGATCGACCGGAGATCGAGCAGCCCCTGCGGGATGGTCCGCAGGCCGGTGGCCAGCGACGACGACCGGTCGCTGATGATCGGCTCCACCGCGACGAGGTTCGCCAGCACACCGCCGAAGGTGCCGCGGTACTTGTCGAACAGCGAGGTCGCGCGATCGAGGGCGGCGGGTGACCGGTCGAGCAGGTAGACGAACACCGGCTGGGCGGCATCGAGTTGATCGGTGAACGTCGCCATCGACGCCATGCCGGACTCGAAGTCCGCACGCGTCTGATCCATCGCGCCGAGCACATCGAGCCAGTCCCCCAGCAGCGAGCGCAGCATCGGCGCGTTCGCGCGGACCAGCCTGGCCAGCGCCGACCCGTTGGTCACCAGCTTCTCGAGCGAGTCGTCGTCCCCGCCGAACGCCGCGGACAGTTCGGTGCTGACCGACGCGAGTGTCCCGGTCCGGAAGGTCTGGAGCAGCGACGCCGCCCGGGACATCAGCGCGTCCATCTGCATCGGCTGGCGGTCGGCCGGCGCCGCGAGCCGGTCGCCGTCGTGCAGGTATCGGCCGTCGTCGCGCCCGGTCACGATGTCCACGCTCTGGATTCCCGCCATCGACGCCATCGTGACCTGCAGGAACGAGTCACGGGGAATGCGTGTGCCGCCGCGCAGGACCAACTCGACCCGCGCGCCGCCGCCATCCGGGTTCAGCCCAGCGGATACGACCGTGCCGGCGTCGACCCCCCGCACGCTCACGCCGGTGCCCTTGGTGAGGCCGAACGCGTCGTCCATCACGGCGTACAGCCGGAGGGTGGACCCGAAACCCTGCGGCCCGGCGATGTAGTGGATGCCGAAGGGAATCACCACCGCCGAGATGACGATGAAGAGCACGAATTGCACGGTGCCGACGGGGAAACGGTCTCTCATCGCTCGCCCTTCTTCCGCGGTCCGGCCAGACCTCCGGTGAGCAGGTCGCCGAGCTCGCCGGGAGTCGGCAACGGCTGTCCCGACAGCAACAGCCCGCCGGTCAGGATCTTGTCGATGCCGCCCGGGATGTCGAGGGCACCGTCGAACACCAGGTAGTCGCCCCGGATCGCCCGGGACATGTTCGCCATGAAGCCGTTCATGCTGGTCAGGGTCTGGCCGACGCGGCTGTTGAAACCGGCGAGCGCATCGACCAGCTTCGCCGCATCCGGGACCAGCCGGTTCAGATCGGTCGTGGTGCCGTCGACCACCCCGTCGAGGTTGGCCGCGAGGTCACCGGTCTGCTTCAGGAGGCCGGCGATCTGATCGCGCTGCTGCGCCAGCACGTCCACCGCGCGCGGCGTCTGCTCCAGGAACTGCGTGATCTTGTCTTCCTGCGCGGCGAGCAGCTCACTGACCTGCGCCGCGGCCGTCATCGCGGCATCGAAATCACCGGTGAACGACGACGACTTCGCGAGCAGGCGGTTCAGGGTGTCGATCAGGTCGCCGACCTTGTCTGAACGCGACGCGAACGCCTCGTTCAGGCTCTGCATCACCGACTGCAACTGGCCGACACCGCTGCCGCTGACCACGTTGCCCAACGCCGCGAGCATGCTCTCGATCTGCGGACCGACCGAGGTGCTGCCCACACCGATGTGCGCTCCGGCGGCGAGCCTGCCTTCCGGGTGCTCCGGCGCACTCAGCCGGATGAACGGGGTGCCGAGGGCCGAGGGGATCTCCACGGCCGCGGTGACGTTGGCCGGCAGGTCGGTCCCGGCATCCAGCGCCATCGTCAGCCGGGCGGTGTGCCCGTCGAGCGCGATCCCGGTGACCCGGCCGATCACCTGCTGTCCGCTGCGGACGTCGGCACCGTCGACCACGCCGTCGGCGGTGACCAGGTCCGCGGTGACTCCGAAGGTGTCCCGGAATCCGGCGATGGGCAGATCCTGCAGGCCAACCCCGCAGCCGGACAGCGTGCACACCACCAGGCACAGGGCCAGCAGGCGGCCACCGCGTCGCCGGATCCACCGCCGCGCGCTCATCGCGGTCCCCCTTGCTTCGGCGGCAGCCGGCCGCCGGTGATCGCCGAGACGATGCCGAGCGGATCGGAGGCCGAGATCGGGAAGGAGATCGGGTTGGTCAGTCCCGCGCCGACGCACAGCGGCATCGGGAACCGGTCGCAGAGCGGTTTCAGCGTGGCGAACTGGGTGAGCGTGGTCGACACGTTGAGGCGGATCCGGCCGCGCCGGTCCGGGCCGATCGTGCTCGACAGGTTCTGCATCATCAGCGGCGCCAGATCCATGAACTCGGCCAGGCCGGCACGGTTGGCGACGAGCACCTTCCCGAGTGCTTCCAGGTTCTCCGCGACCGTCCCGACGTCGTTCCCGTGTTGCAGCACGAAGTCGCTGATCTGGTCGAAGACCGTCTTGAGGTCGGCGATCGGCGCGGAGACGTCCTGGTCGGCGGCGTTCCACTGCCGGGACAGTTCGCCCATCGACCGGATGAGTCCGTCGAGGGAGACCTGCTTGGCCGAGAAGGCCGTCATCAGGCGATCCAGTCCGGTGATCAGCCCTTCGAGGTCTTCGCCGCGCGCACCGACGATGCCGCTCGCGGCGGCGAGCTGGTCGAGCGCGCGGTGCAGATCCGGGCCCTTGCCCTCCCACGCCGCGGCGGTGGTGCCGATCAGCGAACCCAGGTCCGCCGTGCCGGGGCCGTCGCCCGGATCGAGGATCTCGGTCAGCGTGCCCAGGCTGGAGAGCAACTGGTCGAAGCCGATCGGCGAATGCGCACGCGTGAGCGGAATGGTCCCGCCGTCGGGGAATCGCGGACCGCCCCGGTACGCCGGTCCGAGTTCCAGGTGACGCTCGCTGATGACCGACGGATTGAGGACGAAGGCGCCGACGTCGGCCGGCAGCGCGACGTTCCCGTCGACGGTCATGCTGACGTGGACGTGATCGCCGCGCGGCTCGAGCTTGTCGACGCGCCCGACCGGCACACCGAGGACCGTCACCCGCGATCCGGCGAACAGGCCGTTGACGAACGCGAAGTCGGCGTGCACGGTCCGGACGTCGGGCCGGCGGATCAGGGCGTACCAGCCGCCGACCGTGAGCGCCGCGATCAGCAGGAGGGCGAGCAGGATCCGGCCACCGCGGCGCTTGCGGCGGCGGACCTCGCGGACTTGACGGAAGGTCATCAGCGGCACCCCTGCATCACGCCGAGGACGCACAGCATGCCGTCCGGAATCACGGCCGACGGCGACGTGACGTCGGCCCAGTTCCCGTTGCCGGTGGCGTCGGTGATCGTGCGCATCGCGGGCGGCAGGTCGGTCAGGATCTGGTCGACCTTCGCGGCGTTGGCCTTCAGCGTGCCGGTGACCGCGACGATGTTGCCGACGAGCCGGCCCATCGGGATCGTCGGGAAGGTCCGGGCCATGCGATCGAGCACCAGCCGGAGGTTGTCGGCGAGCCGGGTCAGCACCGCTTTGCGGACGACCAGTGTCTGCACGATCGCCTGGGTGTTGCGCATGGCGGTCGACAAGGCGTCCGACTGCTGCGCGGTGACCTGCGCGAGCCGCTGAGACATCGTCAGCAGTCTGCTCAGCTGATCGCCGGTCCCGGCGACGGCGAGCGCGGCGCCGCCGGCCCCCTCGATCGCGGCGGACAGATCACCGGAGTCCGGCACCAGCGAGTGCATCGTCGACATCATCGCGCGGACCACTTCCGGATCGATCCCGGAGGCCGCGTCGACCGTGTCGGCGGAGAGATCGTCGAGCGAATACGGCGAGTCGGTGCGTGCGAGCGGAATGGTGTCGTTCGGTCCGACCCGGCCGGTACCGGCCGGGGTCACCTCGAAGTACCGCTTGCCGAGCACGGTCCGCAGCCGCACGGTGGCCCGGGTCTGGTCGCCGAGCGGCTGGTGCCGATCGAGCCGGAAGGTGACGCGCACCCGGTCCCCGGCCAGCGAGATCGACTCGATCCGCCCCGCGGGCACACCCGCGACGAGCACCGGGTCCGCGGTGGTGAGTCCGCCCGCGTTCGCCAGTTCGGCGGCGTACGGCACCGTCCCGGTCCGGTAGGTCACCTGCGGCACGCCGACCGCCACCAGCACCAGGACGAGGAGGGTCACGATGCCGGCGGTGCCCAGCACCGCGGGCGAGGCGCCCTGACCCCGTTTGTCGCCCTTGAAGACGAATTCCAGGACACCGACGAAGACGTCGATGAGTCTGACGAGAAACATCGCGGCCGCCTACCTGCACACCGGCGAGTGCAGCGGGCCGAAGATGTTCGCCTCCAGGTCCCCGGCCTTGAGGGTGAAATTGCAGAGATAGAGCATCATGAATCCTCCGTATCGCCCGCTGTGGTTGAGCTTGTCGGCCAGCGCGGGCAGACGCGTCAGGAAGGTCTCGAACTTCCCGGTCTGCGGAATCCAGGCGGCGGTCACGTCGGTCAGTCCGGAGAGGGCTCCGGCGAAGGAGTCGCCGCCGGCGGTCATCATCTGGGCGAGCGCGCTCAGCGCGCGGTCACCGGAGCTGATCAGGCGGGTGAAATCGCCGTCGTCGCCGACGATCGCCGACGTCAGCCGGCCCAGTCCGGAGAAGAGATCGCCCAGTTCGCCGCTGTGTTCCTCCGCCGCCGTCATCAGCGTGTTCAGGTTGGTCACCAGCCGCGCGAAGACGGCGTTGTTGGCGCGCAGGTTGGCGCCCAGCGATCCGATCTGGCGCAGCAGCAGTTCCACCGATTTGGTGCGGCCGGCGAAGGTGTCGACGAAGCCCTGGGCCAGCTCGTTGACCTCCCGCGGTTTGAGCGAGGCGAAGAGCGGCTGGAACCCGTTCATCAGCGCGGTGAGGTCGATCGGCGCCGTGGTGGCCGCCACCGGGATCTGCGCGCCCCGGCGTTCCGGGGTGCTCTCGTCGCCGGGCGACAGCGCGATGTACCGGGCGCCGAGCATGTCGCCGTACCGGATCGCCGCCCGCACCCGCTGCGGCACCGGGTGGGAACGCTCGATCCGGACCGTCACCTTCGCCAGCGCGGTACCGCCGGGCTGCGCCTGCCGGGTGACCGACTCCACGCGGCCGATGCGTACCCCGGACATCTTCACCGGATTGCCCTCGGTCAGCCCCTCCGCGTCGGTGAACATCAGCACGTAGCCGTCGGCCGGGCCGCGCAGCGGCACCCGGAGAGTGTTCACGACGAGCACCGCCGCCAGCAGGCCGACCAGCACGAACAGGAAGGCTTTGATCGCGGTCGTCACGGACAGTGTGGTCATGAGAGGTGTACCTCGCTGCCGCGGACCATCGGGCCGAGCATGTACACCGTCGCCGGATTCGGGGCACCGTCACGGCTCGTCGACGCCGGGCGCACCGCACCCTCGATGGCGTGCAGGCCCGGGGCCTCGGCCGCACCGTCGATCACCTCCGGCCCGGTGTACGACGACGGTTCCGCCGTCACCGGCTTCCTCGGATGCAGCACGGTGCCGTTGGGCTCTCCGGGTCCGCGCACCGGCCCCGTTCCCACCCCGGTTCCGGTCCCGAAGCACTGCGCACCGCGCAGCGATCCGTATCGCGGGCAGTCGGCCGCGGTGTAGGGCATCGGCTGGGAGAACGTCGGCACGGCGGTGATGTCGAACCGGCCGGTGGAGAAGAGGATGGTTCCGGCCGCGCCGAACTTGTCGGCCTCGAGCACCGTGCGAGTGATTCCCGACGGGTTCGCGGCGACGGTGGACAGGATCTTCCCGGTCGAGTCGAGGACGGTGATCAGGTTCTTCCGTTGCTCGGCGAGGAAGGACCCGGACGCGGAGACGAATCCGCTTGCCGCCGTGAGGAAGACGCCCAGCCGGCCGCCGTGGTCGGCGATCCCGCGGGAGATGTTCGTGACCGACGAGATGGTCTCCAGGATGTCCGGGGTGGCCCGCCGCAGCGATTCGGCCACCCGCCGGAACGTGGGCGTCGCGGAGAGGAACGCGTTCACCGATGATTCGAGTTCGCGGGAGGCGGCCCACCAGTCGTCGATCATGACGCCGATCTGATCCCCGCGGCCGCCGATCGCCTTGTCGACCGCGGCCAGTGCGACGTTCAGCTGGTCCGGCCGCACCTCGGCGATGAGGCCGGACAGTTCGGTGAAGATCCCGTACAGGTTGACCGCGTCCGGGCCGTCGTCCACACCGAGCACCGAGCCCGGCGTCAACGACCCGCTGCGCGCGGTCGAGGTGCCCTCGGCGGGCACCAGTTGCAGGTAGATGTCCCCGAAGAAGGTGCGTGGCAGCACCCGGACACTGACCGATCGGGGAATCCGGGAGAGCAGGTCGTGGCCGACCGTGACCTCGATCCGCGAGGACCGGGTGCCGGCCTCGACGGAGGTGATCTCCCCGACCTTGATGCCGTGATAGCGCACCGGAGCACCCGGCTGGATCAGCCCGACCGATTCGGGGACGTCCGCGTAGACGGTCGGGTCCGACGACAGTGCGCCGGTGCTGCGCGCGATCATCCACAGCGAGAACGCGACGATGAGCGCGGTGGCCACCAGCGCACGGAGCACGTAGCTGCGCCGCGACACCGGCCTGCCCGGAAGCATGACGGTCATCGGCTACAGCCCCAATCCCGGGATCTTCGGGACCAGGCCCCACAGGCCGAAGGTGAAGATCACGTCGAAGATGCCGATCGCGAGGATCGACGTGCGCAGCGCGCGGCCCGCCGCCTGGCCCACTCCTTCGGGTCCGCCCGACGCGAAGTAGCCGTAGGAGCAGTGCACCAGGGTGACGATGGCGGCGAACACGACCGCCTTGGTGGCCGAGAAGAGGAGATCGCTGGGGCCGAGGGCCAGGTGGAAGTAGTAGTCGTATGTGCCCGGCGACTCGCCGTGGAACCAGACGACGACCATGCGCGTCGCGAGATAGCTGGCCAGCAGACCGATCATGTAGATCGGCAGCACACAGACCATCGAGGCGATGACCCGCGTGGTCGCCAGGAACGGGATCGACCGGATCGCCATCACGTCGAGCGCGGCGATCTCGTCGGAGATCCGCATGGCGCCGATCTGCGCGGTGAAGCCCGTACCGACCTTCGCCGCCAGGGCGATCGCGACGACCACCGGCGCGAGTTCCCGGGTGTTCGCGATGGCCGCGAGCATCCCGGACAGCGACGTCATCCCCACCAGTTGCAGACCGCGGTAGGTCTCGACGCCGAGCATCATCGCGGCGGCGAGCGACATCGCGAGGACGATGCCGAGGGTGCCGCCGCCGGAGAGAAGGGATCTGG
Source organism: Gordonia marina (assembly GCF_052036135.1). Taxonomy (NCBI): domain Bacteria; kingdom Bacillati; phylum Actinomycetota; class Actinomycetes; order Mycobacteriales; family Gordoniaceae; genus Gordonia; species Gordonia marina. Next base: position 190,308 of record NZ_JBPSDN010000002.1, on the reverse strand, counting down.
TGCCGAAGGTCATCTCGGCGATCTGGCGGACGACGTGCCGGCGATAGTGCACCAGCGTGTAGGGAATCGCGGCGACCGCGCGGGCGCTGAACGTGACGTATTCACCGAACGTGACGAGGCCGTCGGCCAGCGGGTCCACCCGGCGCCGATAGCCGTCGCGCACGCGCAGCGTGAGATCCGCGGAGACCATCAGAACGACCCCACGGCGGGCACGATCACCGAGTACAGCTCGCTGAGGATCGTGTTGAAGATGAAGACCAGCGCGAACGCGATCACCACGGCCTCGTTGACCGCGTCGGCGACCCCACTCGGCCCGCCGCGGGCATGGAGCCCCTTGAAGCAGGCGACGATGGTGGACAGCAGCGCGAACAGCGACGCCTTGATCAGCGCGGTCCCGAAGTCGCTCAGGCGCCCGTACTGGCTGAAGGTCGCCAGGAACGCGCCGGCCGGCAGATGCTGCACGTACAGGTGGTAGGCGTAGCAGGCGCCGACGCCGACGACGGTGATCAGCGAGCACAGGACGAGCGAGACGATGATGGCCGCCGCGATCCGCGGCGCCACCAGCCGCTCGATCACGTTGATGCCCATGACCTCCATCGCGTCGATCTCCTCCCGGATCTTCCGGGAGCCGAGATCGGTGCAGATCGCCGATCCGGCGACGCCGGCCATCATGAGCGCACAGACCAGCGCCGCCGCCTGACCGACGATGATGAAGGCCACCACCGCGCCCGAGTAGCCACCGGCTCCGATGCGTCCCGCGAGCTCCCCGACCGAGACCGCGATGAACACACCGACCGGGATCATCAGCAGCAACGACGGCCCGGTGCTCACCCTGCCGATGAAGATCAGCTGGTTGAGCGTCTCGCTGAGCGACAGCCGGAAGCGCGCGATCGCCACGACCAGACCGCCGACCGACTGCAGAGCGAACCCGAGGGTGTGGCCGGCCTCCACCGCGAGGTCACGGACCGGCCCCTTGGACGCGGGCAGTTCAAACGCCATCGTTGATCCCCAAATCACCGAATCGCGCGGCTGATGTTACAACCGCGACGGAACCGTAACATGGGATCGAGTCGCGATGCGACAACTTTCAATCTTTTGTTTCATCGAGCCGGTGCGACGGTCGCCGAGACGGCGGCACAAGCCGCCGCGGAGACGCGGACGAGTGGCGAAGAATCAGGCGGAGAGGCCGACGAGCGGCAGGATGAACTCCTGCGCGAGCGCCGTCAGCGCGGGCTCGTCGTCGAGTTCGATGAGATCACTCGGTGAGGTCAGGAACGATCCGGTGATCCGCACGATGAGATCGGCGGCGAGCACGGTCGACACCGTCCGGGCGATATTGCCCGACTCCTGCTCGCGGGCGATCTGCTGGGCGACGAAGTCGCGCACCTCGAACATCGTCCGGCTGTCGCCGCCGCCGACCACCCCGGGCACCAGCGCCGGCTCGATCTCCAGCAGTTTGGTGATGAGCGGATTGCGGCCGATGGTCCGCAGCGACGTGACGAAACCCGCGACGACCCGCTCGGCGACGGTGGTCGCCTTGCCCATCTCGGCGACGAACTCGCCGAAGTACCGCTGGAATTCCCGGAGCATCACCGCGTCGACCAGCTGATCCTTGCTCTCGAACTTGCGGTAGATGGTGATCCGGGCGGTGCCCGCCCGGCGCGCGACCTCTTCCATCGACGCGCGGGCGATCCCGGTCTCACAGAACTGGTCGTAGGCGGCATCCAGCAGCCGGGTGCGCGTCTTGTCCTGCCGCACATCCGTCGTCTGTGCACCGTCGCGCGCCGCCTGACGGAGCGCACGCTCGATCAGCGTGCCTTCCACCACGTCCGGACCGTCCGATCCCACGCCGTTCCTCCTGACCACCCCGGCCCGGTTCAAAGTTACGTCACCGCCCCCTCTTGTGATCCACGCCACTCCCTGTCACAGTGTTACACACTGAGCATATTTGTTTCATTCAGTATCGAGTCGGGCGATCGTCAGGAGCACCAACATGCATCAGCTCAACCGCAGAACCGTCGTCAGGGGCGGCGCCGCGCTCGGCGCCGGCGCCCTACTCGCGGCCGGACAGGCAAGCCCCTGGACGTGGTCGCCGGCCGCCTCGGTCCCGGGTGCCGGAACGGGAGCCGATCCACGCACCACGTGGGATCCGGAGTGCGACGAGATCGTCGCGGAACTGGCCCGCCGCGGCCGGATTCCCGAGGTGAACGCCCTCCTGCGGTCGTGGACGCAGAACGGGCAGCCGCTGCCGGCCGGTCTGCCCGCGGACCTGCACGACTTCCTCACCCGCGCCCGGCGCCCACCCGCCTGGACCGACCCCGGCACACTCGCCGCCGCCACCGCCTTCAACGCCAAACGCGGTACCTATCTGGGCGCGCTATACGGCTTCGCGAGCGGCATGATGAGCACCGTCATCCCGCACGAGGCCCGCGCCGTCTACTACTCGTGGGGCGGGGCGGCGATGAAGGACCGCATCTCCAAGACCGCCAAACTCGGCTACGACATCGGCACGTCGAACGCCTACCAGAGCACCGGCGAGATGACCGTGACCTGCATCAAGACCCGTCTCGCACACTCCGGGGTGCGCGCGGTGCTACCGAAGTCGCCGTACTGGGCCGCCTCGGCCGAGCAGAAGCTGCCGATCAGCCAGGCGGACATGATGGTCACCTGGCACAGCCTGCCGACCACCGTGATGCGCCTGCTCAAGGTGTGGCAGGTGCCGGTCGACGACGCCGAGTCGGCCGGCTTCCTGCACTCGTGGCAGCTGGCCGGGCATTACCTCGGCATCCGCGACGAGTACCTGCCCGCCACCTGGGCGGCCGCCCGGGCGCAAGCGAAGCAGGTGCTCGATCCGGTCCTCGCACCCACCCCGGAGGGCATCAAGCTGGCCGACATGCTGCTGAATCTGGGACACGAACTGGACCTGTCGCTGCTCAGTCGCGGGGTTCTCGGGGCCCTCACCCGGTTCATGCTGGGCGACAAGATCGCCGACTGGCTGCGAATCCCCCGTGAGCCGGTGTGGACGCCGCTGCTGGAAACCTCCTGGGGCCCGTTCATCGCGGTCCGCGAGGGCCTGCTGGAGATCGGCACACCGCCGGCGATCTACTGGACCTTCGACGAGATCCTCCGCCAGTTCGTGCTGCTCTACATGTCCGAGCTGCGGCTGCCGATCAACATCGCCATCCCGACGCAGAACAACCCCCACTACCGCTGACACCGACGGCGCGGGCCGGTGGCCGGACCACCGATGCGCGGCGCCCCGGACCTGGATTCCATTCCACGTCCGGGGCCCCGCGTCGTCGTGCCGGTCAGGCCTTGGGGCCACCCGCGACGTACAGCACCTGGCCGCTGACATAGCGGGCGCGCTCGTCGGCGAAGAACGACACCGCGTTGGCGATGTCCTCCGGCTGACCGGCGAGCTTCACCGCGGTGTCGTCGGCGCACGCCTGGAGGAAGGCGTCGAACGGGACACCCATGCGCTCGGCGGTCGCGCGGGTCATGTCGGTCTCGATGAAGCCGGGGGCGATCGCGTTGGCGGTGACGCCGAACTTGCCGAGCTCGATCGCCAGGGTCTTGGTGAACCCCTGCATGCCGGCCTTGGCCGCCGAGTAGTTGGCCTGGCCGCGGTTGCCGAGCGCCGAAGTGCTCGACAGGTTGACGATGCGGCCCCAGCCGGCGTCGAGCATGTGACGCTGGCAGGCGCGGCTCATCAGGAAGGCGCCGCGCAGATGCACGGCCATCACGGTGTCCCAGTCCGACACGCTCATCTTGAACAGCAGGTTGTCGCGCAGGACGCCGGCGTTGTTGACCAGCACGGTCGGTGCGCCGAGTTCGGCGACGACGAGATCGACCGCGATCGCGACGTCGTCCTCGTTCGATACGTCGGCGCCCACCGCGATGGCCTTGCCGCCCGCGGCGGTGATCTGCTCCACGGTGCCCGCGCAAGCCTGCGCGTCCAGGTCGAGGACGGCGACGGCCATCCCGTCCTCGGCCAGACGACGCGCGACGGCGGCGCCGATACCGCGGGCCGCACCGGTGACAATTGCTACTTTCTGAGTGCTCATGTCCGGAACACTACTGGGGCCAGCGTAGAATTTCCGGCGGCACTCGACAGAGCGCCGCCACGCAGCGTGCACCGCGGAGGAGATGCATTGAGCCGACAGCCCAGCGGCGCGTACGAGCCCGATCGCGCGTACGACCAGCGGCTCGCCGTCATCGTGCTGGCGGCGGGTGCGGGCACCCGGATGAAGTCGAAGACCCCGAAGATCCTGCACCGGATCGCCGGGCGCTCGCTGGTCCACCACGCCCTGGCCGCGGCCGAGGACGTCTGGCCCGCCCATGTGGTCCCGGTGGTCAGCCACGAGCGGGAGAAGGTGACCGCCGAGATCGAGCGGGTCGCCGGCCATCTGGGCAGCGCGCTGACCGTCGCTCTCCAGGAGGAGCCGCTCGGAACCGGCGACGCCGCCCGCGCCGGCCTGACCGGACTTCCGGCGGACTTCAGCGGCACCGTCCTGGTGACCGTCGCCGACGCCCCGCTGCTCGACGGCGACACCCTGCGCGCACTGATCGCCGAGCACACCGGATCGGGTGCCGCGGTCACGCTGACCAGCTTCGTCGTCGACGATCCGACGGGTTACGGCCGTATCGTCCGCGGCGACGACGGCGCGGTGACCGCCATCGTCGAGCACAAGGACGCGTCCCCCGCGGAGCTGGCGATCACCGAGGTGAACGCCGGGATCTACGCCTTCGACGCGGACCTGCTGCGCGCGGCGCTGAGCGAACTGACCTCGGACAACGCGCAGGGCGAGTTCTACCTCACCGATGTGGTCGCGATCGCGCGCGCGGCCGGCCGGACGGTCGCCGCCCACGTGGTCGGCGACCCGGCGGTGGTGGCCGGCTGCAACGACCGCGCCCAGCTCTCCGAACTCGCCGCCGAACTGAACCGGCGCATCGTCCGCGGGCACCAGCTCGCCGGGGTCACCGTCGTCGATCCGGCATCCACCTGGATCGACGTCGACGTGGTGATCGGCCAGGACACCACCATCGAGCCCGGTACCCAGCTGCGCGGCCGCACAGTGATCGGCCCCGACGCGCTGATCGGCCCGGACACCACGCTCGACGGCGTGGTGGTCGGCGAGGGCGCCCAGGTGATCCGCACCCACGGCAGCGGCGCGATCATCGGGGCGGGGGCCCTGGTCGGCCCGTTCGCCTACCTGCGACCGGGCACCGACCTCGGCGACCACGGCAAGATCGGGACCTTCGTCGAGACCAAGAACGCCGCCATCGGGGCGGGCACCAAGGTGCCGCACCTGACCTATGTCGGCGACGCCGAGATCGGCGAGTGCACCAACATCGGGGCGTCGAGCGTCTTCGTCAACTACGACGGCGAGAACAAGCACCGCACCGTGATCGGCTCGCACTGCCGGACCGGCTCGGACAACATGTTCGTCGCCCCCCTGACCATCGGAGACGGCGTCTACACCGGCGCGGGCACCGTCGTCCGGGAGGATGTTCCGGCCGGGGCGCTCGCCGTCTCGGCCGGCGAGCAGCGCAACATCGAGAACTGGGTCCTGCGCAAGCGGCCCGCCAGCCGGGCGGCCCAGGCGGCCCGGGCAGCCCAAGAGGAGAGCAACTCATGAAGTGGACCACCGACGCACAGAAGAACCTGATGCTCTTCTCCGGGCGTGCGCACCCCGAACTCGCCGAAGCGGTGGCTCAGGAACTGGGTGTGCAGATCGTTCCGCAGACGGCCCGCGACTTCGCCAACGGCGAGATCTTCGTGCGCTTCGAGGAGTCGGTGCGCGGCAGCGACGCCTTCGTCCTGCAGAGCTGTCCGCTCCCGGTGAACCAGTGGATCATGGAGACGCTGATCATGGTCGACGCGCTCAAGCGCGGCTCGGCCAAGCGGATCACCGCGGTGCTGCCGTTCTATCCCTATGCCCGCCAGGACAAGAAGCACCGCGGCCGCGAGCCCATCTCGGCCCGCCTGATCGCGGACCTGCTCAAGACCGCCGGCGTCGACCGCATCATCACCGTCGACCTGCACACCGACCAGATCCAGGGCTTCTTCGACGGCCCCGTGGACCACATGCACGCGCAGGGCCAGCTGGCCGAGTACGTCCGGGAGAACTACGGCACCGACAACATCTGCGTCGTCTCCCCCGACGCCGGCCGCGTGAAGGTCGGCGAGAAGTGGGCCGACGCGCTCGACGGTGCCCCGATGGCGTTCGTCCACAAGACGCGCGACCCCGATGTCGCCAACCAGATCGTCGCCAACCGCGTGGTCGGTGAGGTGGCGGGCAAGACCTGCGTGCTGATCGACGACATGATCGACACCGGCGGCACCATCGCCGGCGCGGTGAAGGTCCTCAAGGAGGCCGGGGCCGGCGACGTCATCATCGCCACCACGCACGGCGTCTTCTCCGATCCGGCCACCGAGCGGCTGTCGTCGTGCGGTGCCAAGGAAGTGATCGCGACCGACACCCTGCCCATCCCGGAGGACAAGCGGTTCGCGAACCTGACCGTCCTGACCATGGCGCCGCTGCTCGCGCAGACCATCCGCGAGGTCTTCGAGAACGGCTCGGTGACCAGCCTCTTCAACGGAAACGCCTGACCGGGCGCCCCGTCAGCGTCCCGCCGGTTCGGAGCCGGTAACGTCCCAGCCGCCGGGGCGCCGACGATAGATCGCCTGGCGATGCGCGCGGTCGTGGCTGGCTTGAAGGAACTCGACCCGGTCGGGGCGCACGGCCCACACCTGCCAGTCGGGCTCGTCGAGCCCTGAGTACGTGGGACGCTCACACCAGTCGTTCAGCGACTCCTCAGCGGACAGCGGCACCGCGGTACCGACGAACTCCAGCTGCCGGCCCAGTTCCCGCCAGTAGAAGAACACCGACGCGGTCGGGTTCAGCGCGAGTTGGCGTCCCTTGCGCGAACTGCGGCGACTGGCGACATGGACGCCCCGCTCGTCGATGTCCCTGATGGTGAGACTGCGAGTCGCCGGGCGGCCCCGCTCATCGACGGTGATGAACGCGGCGGCGTGCGGCGCCCGCTCGCCGGAGGCGATCGCCGTCGCCAGCCACTCCCGGGCCATTCCCATCGGTTCGCCGGGCAACGCCGAGCAATCGAAGGCCGGCAGTTCCTCCGGGAAGACCGGCAGCGCTCGAAGCCCGTCGCGGAATTCGCTCATCGACCCACCGTATCCCGCCGGCCCGGGCGCTATCAGACGTCGGCGGGAGCACGATACGGTGGCTGTCATGGACGCGACGATCTACCACAACCCGCGCTGCTCGACCTCCCGCAAGACGCTCGACAAGCTGCGGGATGCGGGTGTGGCGCCCACCGTGGTGAAGTACCTGGACACCGGCTGGACCCGCGAGCAGTTGCAGCGGTTGTTCGCCGACGCGGGCCTGACGCCGGGCCAGGCGGCACGCAAGCGGGAAGCCCTCTATAAGGAGCTGAACCTCGCCGAGGCCACCGACGACGAGATCCTCGACGCGATGGTCGCGCACCCGGTGCTGGTCGAGCGGCCGATCGTGGTGACCGACAAGGGCACCCGCCTGGCCCGCCCGATCGAGAGCGTCGACGAGATCCTGTAGCGACATCGGGCCGCCGATCGAATTCGTACACGTTAGGTTTCCCTAAGCTAACTAGTGGGCTAGGGTGTGGCCGTGCCCCACTCTCGCTCAGCGACCTCTCAGCTGTCGCGCCGCACCTTCCTGCGCGGTGCCCTCGGAACGTCCGCGGTCCTCGCCGGCGCCGCGGCCGCCGGATCGATCGACGGGCCGGCCGCGGCCGACCCCGGCGCCCCCACCGCGATCGTCATCGGCAGCGGATTCGGCGGCGCCGTCGCCGCGCTCCGGCTCGGCCAGGCCGGTTTCCGCACCACGGTCTTCGAGCGCGGTCGCCGCTGGCCGATCCGCAAGGACGGCAACACGTTCGCCACCTTCGACAACCCGGACAAGCGCGCCGCCTGGTTCTCCGATACCGCCGGGATCTCCAGCTCGATGCAGGTTCCCGTCGAGCGCTACCCGGGCGTGCTGGAGACCATCAAGGGCAACGGCCTCGAATCGGTGCACGGTGCCGGTGTCGGCGGCGGGTCGCTCGTGTTCGGCGCCTTCTCGATCCAGCCGAACAAGGCCGACTTCGAGGAGGTCTTCCCGGGCGGCACCGGCTACGACGAGCTGGCCGCGACGTACTACCCGCGGGCCCGGAAGATGCTCAACGCCACGGGCCTGCCACGCGACATCCTGTCCACCCCCAACTACCGGGGCGCGCGCACGTGGCTGAACACGATCGCCCGGTACGGCGTCACGCCCACCTTCCCCGACTTCGCGGTCGACTGGGACCTCGTCCGCCGCGAGCTCGCCGGAAAAGCACGGCCCGGAGTCAGCGTCGGGGACCTGTCCTACGGGGTCAACAGCGGCGCCAAGAACTCCGTCGACCACAACTACCTGCCCGCCGCCGAGGCCACCGGCAACGTCGTCGTCAAACCCATGCACGAGGTGTTCGACATCCGGCCCCGCCACCGCCGGAAGGGCTTCGTGGTGCGCGCCCGGCTGATCGACGACCACCACCGCACCGTGCGCACGGTGACCGCCGAGGCCGACTACCTGTTCCTGGCCGCGGGCTCGTACCACACGACGTCGCTGCTGGTCCGGGCTCGGGCGCAAGGCGCACTGCCCGCGCTCCCGGGCACCGTCGGCGACGGATTCGGCGGCAACGGCGACTTCCTCATCGTCCGCACCAACCTGCGCGACGCCCAGGGGCCGCGCCAGGGCGGCCCCGGTTACGCCCGGATCCACGACGACCGGCTGCCCGGCGGCCCGGCCTCGATGATCTACCAGGCCGCACCGTTCCCCGCACCCCTCGGCGGGGCCGCGCTCACTCATCTGATTCAGGTACACACCCCCGAACGCGGCACCATCGACTACGTCCACGCCACCCGCGGCACCGAACTGAACTACCCGTTCGCCGAGGGCACGAGCGTGCTGGACCGCCGCGCCGGCGCCTTCGCCAAGCACTTCCACCAGATGACCGAGGTGCGGCACGGGACCCCGAACAACGGGCTCGTGATCTCCTCTCGCGCTGCCGGATTCGGCTCCGGCGCCACGTTCCACGGGCTCGGCGGCGTGGTGATCGGCAAGGCCGCGAACGCCGACGGCTCGGTCAAGGGCTACGACAATCTCTTCGTCGTCGACGGCGCGTTCTGCCCCGGCGCGGTCGGACTGGCCAACCCCTCGCTCACCATCACCGCGCTGGCGGAACGCACGATGGACCGGTTCCTGGCCGCTGTCGGCCGGTGAGCCAGGCGAGCCCGACGGTCGCCGACCGGCTCGTCGAACGCCTCACCGGCCTGCACGTATCCACCCTGTTCGGGGTGCACGGCGCCAACGCCGAGGACGTCTTCGACGCCGCGGTGCGCCATCGCGGGATCGCCCCGGTGATCGCCAAGCACGAGTTCGGCGCGGGCGCGATGGCCGACGGTCTCGCCCGGATCGGCGGCGGCCCGGTGGCGGTGCTGACCACCTCCGGCGGCGCGGCCCTCAACGTGGTGCCCGCGCTCGGCGAATCGTACGACAGCCGGGTGCCGGTCCTGGCGATCATCGGCAGCGCACCGCGAACGACGGTGGGGCGCGGCGGATTCCAGGACATGCTCGCGCCGCCCGACACGATCGACCTGCCCGCCGTCCTGTCCGGCGTGGTCGGATGCTGCCGCGTCATCGATGAGCCGGCCGGACTGGACGAGGCCGTCGACGAGGCGGCCGCCACGCTCTCCCGGGGCAGGCCCGCCGCCCTCATCATCCCGAAGGACGTGCAGGCCGCCGCGGCACCGGACCGCCGGGGCGTCGCGGCCGACGATCGGGCCACGAGTCCCCCGCCGCCCGAGGTGACCGAGGTGGCCGACCGGCTGCGCCGCGCCTGCCTGCGCGGCGCGCGCATCTGTTTCTGGGCCGGTGAGGAGGCATCCCGGTCCGGCGTCGCCGGCCCGCTGCGCGCGCTCGCCCGACGGCTCGGCGCCGACCTGGTGGTCTCGCCCGGCGGGCGGGACGTCGGCGACACCGATTGCCCCGGCGTCACCGGGGTGATGGGGCATCCCTCGGCGCACGCCGCGATCGCCGCCGCCGAGGTCCTGGTGGTCGTGGGCTGCCGACTGTCGCTGACCGATCGAGCCGGTCTCGACGGGGCGATCGCCGCCGCGGACACGATCCATCTCGGCCGGGCCGCCCCGCGCGTCCCGGGCGTCGAACACCTCGCCACACCGAACCTGCCGGATGCGATCGGCGCGCTGCTGACGTCGCTGCGCGGCCTCGCCGGACCGGCGGTCCGGCCCGCGCGGCCTCGCGAGTTCCTGTCCACACCGCGGATCACCGGACCGCTGACCATGCGCGAGACGATCGAGACCATCGGGGCGGCCCTGCCCGCCGGGTGCAGCGTGTTCGCCGACGCCGGAAACGCCGGGGCCGCCGCGATCCACCATCTGCCGTTCGGCGACGGCCGCTTCGTGGTGGCGCTCGGTATGGGTGGCATGGGCTACGGCATCGCGGCAGGCATCGGTGCCGCCATCGGCGGGGCATCGTCGAACCCGGCGACCCGGACGGTCGTCATCGCCGGCGACGGCTCGTTCCTGATGCACGGTATGGAGATCCACACCGCGATCGAGTACGACGCGCCGATCACCCTCATCGTCCTCAACAACAATGCGCACGGCATGTGCGTGACGCGGGAGAACCTCTACTTCCCCGCCACCGCGGACCCCGGCCTCAACCGATTCGGCGCGGCCGACCTCGCCGCCGGGCTGGCCGCCATGTTTCCCGGGCTCGACGTGCGGCGCGCCGCCGGACCCACCGACCTGTCCTCCGCCTGCGCCGGGCTCCTGTCCCGGCCGGGCCCCAATTGCCTGGTGGTGGACATCGATCCCGACGAGATTCCACCGTTCGGCCCATTTCTGAAGGGAACCCCATGACCTCCGTACCCGGAAGCCGGACCGATCTCGACGCCGGACCGCCGCTCGACGGCGTGATCCGGATCGAGACGCACGGCCGCGCCGAGAACACCTTCCGCGTGGTCGACATGATCCGGTCGGTCTATCCGCACAACCAGATCTTCGGCGACTTCTGCACGATCCAGGGATTCGTCGACGCCCCGCCGCGGGAGCTCTACGAGTGGCTCGCGCACACCAGGTCGCTCGAAGAGTGGACCTACAGCTCACGCGGCCTGCGCCCGTGCGACGACGACCCCGGGCTCTACGTCGGCTACGACATGCTGAACCCCGGCACCGAGTTCTTCGTGCGCACCGTCGCCAATCCCGACGCCATGACCGTCGACTACCACTGCGCGTGGGACCAGGGCGGCGACCTCTGGATGATCTACCTGATGCGGGTCGTCGACGCCCAGCTGGTACTGAACAGACCGGGCTCGGTGGTGCTGTGGACCAACTGCCACCACCCCTACTACGACGAGAACCCCTACCCGGACATCGCCCCGGCCGACCGCGAGGAGTGGGTCGGCGACCTGTGGGACATGTTCTGGGCCGGCCATCGGATAGAACTCGACAACCTCACCCGGATCGCCGAACACCGTCATCGGACCGGCCGGCCCCTGACCCCGGAATGGATGCGCGCATGACCGCTGCCGCCACCCCGCCCGTGGCCCTCGCCGACCTGGCCACCTACCGTCCGGCGAACCGGGTGCCGTCATCGTATTTCGCCGCCTTCGCCGAGGACGACGACCTCGCCGGCAACGTGATGTTCCGCGCCCCGGCGTTCCGGCACCATGCCGCCGACGGCGAGACCTCCGCGGACATGATCGTGAGCGCCGCGGCGGTTCTCACCGACCGCCACGGCCCGGACTATCTCGACGACGTCGACGTCCTCCTCACCCACAGTCAGCTGCCGGAGGTGCCCGTGCGCGGATGCGGCGGCGAAGTGGCACACCGCCTGGGCCTGGACCCGGCGACGGTCCTCGACGTTCACAACGGCGGCTGCGCGGCCTTCGCCCATCTGATCGAGATCGGCGGGGCACTGCTCGCCGCGCGTGGCGGCCGCAAGGCGCTGATCGCGCTGGCGCAGAACAGCGCCGGGCAGATCTTCGTTCAGGAGCAGGTCCGCGGCAAAGCCCAGGCCGCCATCCCCGGCGACGGGGCCGCGGTGGCCACGCTCACCCTCGGCACGGGCGGGAACCCGGTGCTGACCACGCTCAGCCGCTCGTACGGCGAGTACGCACCCGACATGACGGCGGTCTCGACCCCGCCGCGCAAGTACTGGGAAGCCGGTGACGGCCAGATCCACGTCGGTTTCACCAACGCCAAGATCGCCAAGGTCCTCTCCCGCGGCAACCGGCAGGTGCCCGAGGTCGCGATCGAGGCGGCCGAGCGGATCGGCGTGCGGCCGGCCGACCTGGACTGGTTCATCACCAACCAGCCCAACCGGGTGTTCCTGCGCAACTGGCGGGAGGCGCTGGAGTTGCCCGAGGAGCGCCATCCCGACACCTTCGACGAGTGCGGCAACCTGTTCGCGGTCGGCGTGCCGATGACCTTCGATGCGTTGATCGAGTCCGGCCGGATACGGCCCGGCCAGGTGGTGATGACGTCGGCGTTCGCGCACGCGGGCGACTTCGCGGCCGCCGCGGCGATCCGGTGGAACGGCCGGTCGTGACCGCGCCGCGACCGATCATCCGCTGCGACCTCAACGAATCGGCCTATCAGCCGCTGCCCGCCGTCGCGGAGGCGATCGCGACCACGGCCGCGACCGCGAACCGCTACCCGGAGTTCCGCCCGGAGACGGCACGAGCGGCGATCGCCGCGCACCTCGGTGTGGATGCCTCGGGCGTCGTGGTCGGTCCCGGCGGGACCGCGGTGGTCTCCGCGCTGCTGAGTGACGCCGCGGCCCGGCACCGTGCCGCCGGCCGGGACACGCCGCACCTGAGCACCCCGGCGCCGACGTTCGACGGTTTCGCGATTCTCGCGTCGATGCTCGGGTACCGGGTCGACGCGACCCGGCTCCTCGACGACGGAGCCCCCGATCTCGACGCCCTGGCGGCGTCGGTGACACCGTCGACGGCCGCGCTGATCGTGTGCTCGCCGCACAATCCCACCGGAGCGGTGCTGACCGAGGCGCGGCTCCGCGCCCTGCTGCTGTCGGTGCGCTCGGTGCGCGCCGATCTGCCGGTGATCCTCGACGAGGCGTACGTGGAGTACTGCGAGCGGCCACCGGACAGCCTGGCACTGGTGGCGGAGTTCCCGAATCTGACGGTGCTGAGGACCTTCTCGAAGGCGTACGGCCTGGCGGGCGTGCGGATCGGCTACGCGTTCGGCACCCCGGCCGCCGTGGCCGGCGCACGACGACGCGAGATCCCGTTCGCGGTCTCCACCGCCGCGCAGCAGGCCGTACCGGTGGCGCTGCGTGCGCAGGCGCAACTGGGCGAGCGGGTCGCCGCGATGCGCGCCGAACGCGACCGCCTGGTGGCCCTCCTCACCGAGATCGGCTGCCCGGTGCTGCGCAGTGAGGCCAACTTCGTCTTCCTCCCGGGGGAGGTGGGTCTGGAGATCGGCCGCGTGTTGCGCGGCGCAGGCGTGATCGGCCGCGAGTACCCCGGTCACGGCTTCCGGCTGACCGTCGCCGATCGCGGGGTCACCGACTACCTCGTCGGCGCCCTCCGCCTCGCGGTGGCGTGCGCGTAACGACAGTTCGTCAGCCGGCGACCGTCCGCGCGGAGACCGGAGCGGCCAGCGGCCGGCGATTCAGCGTGGGCACGACCGCTCCGGCCAGCGCGCGGACGAGACCGCGGGTGCAGTCCCAGAAGTCGAAGTAGTCGCGCCACACGACGATCTGCCCGTCGCGCACCTCGTTGCGCCCGCAGACCCAGAACCGGATGCGCAGCGGCCCCACCGTGAGCTCGTCGATCCGCTCGGTGAGCACCACGCCGTCGTCGTTCCCGGCGATCGCGCGGAGTTCGGCGTCGAAGCTCACGAGGCCCCCGTTGAGAGCGCCCATGATCGCCGCGAAGCGCTTCTTCCCGCGCACGGTCGGCAACGACACGTTGGTATAGACGATCGAGTCGGCCACCGACGCCAGCGCGTCGTCGAGGCGCTGCTGCGCGAGGGCGGCGAAGAAGTCGGCGACCAGGTCTTCCGGTGTCTGAGACGTCATGACGCCATCGTAGATGTGACAACCTGACCTGCACTGATCTAGGGTGGACGACGTTGTCTCGGCGAGGGTGCCCCGTGTCCACCACGGAGTTCACCGTTATCGGCGCGACGAGAAGCAGAATCCCGCTCTCGGCGGTGTGGTTCCTCGATCTCGGCCGTCGTGCGCCGCGAAACCACCGCATACGAGTAACGAGGAGATTCTCATGTCGCAGACCCCGAAGCTGACGACCACCGTTCGCACCGAGTCGGGCAAGGGCGCCGCGCGCCGCGCCCGCCGCGCCGGCCAGGTCCCCGCCGTGCTGTACGGCCACGGCAGCGAGCCGCAGCACCTGCTGCTCCCCGACCGCGAGCTGGCCGCCATCCTGCGCGCCAACGGCACCAACGCCGTGATCGACCTGGACATCGACGGCAAGAGCCAGCTCGCGCTGACCAAGCAGGTCGACGTCCACGCCATCAAGAACAACATCGAGCACGTCGACCTGCTGCTGGTCCGCCGCGGTGAGAAGGTGACCGTCGACGTCAACATCGTGATCGAGGGCGACGCCGCCCCGGGCACCCTGGTCGTCCAGGACGCCAGCACCATCCAGGTCGAGGCCGAGGCGCTGCACATCCCGGAGAACATCACCGTGTCGGTCGAGGGCGTCGAGGCCGTCACCAACATCACCGCCGGCGACCTGGAGCTGCCGCAGGGCAGCACCCTGGTCTCCCCGGAGGACACCCTGATCGTCGCCGTGAACGAGGCCGCCAAGGCCGAGTCCGAGGACGCCGAGGGTGAGGGCGACGCCGAGGCTCCCGCCGAGGAAGCCGCGGAGTAATTCCCGCCCTGATCGTCGGACTGGGCAATCCCGGTCCCGCTTACGAGAAGACCAGGCACAACATCGGCGCGATGGTCGCCGATGGCCTGGTCTTCTCGTACGGCGAGAAGTACACCGTGCACCGCAAGTCGGGCGCCGAGGTGGCGACCGTGCGGTTGTCGACAGGCTCAAACGAACACGAGCCCGTCCTGGTCGCCAAGGCGCGGACCTACATGAACGTCACCGGCCGGCAGATCGGACCGCTGGCCAAGTACTACGGCGTCGCCCCCGAGGACGTGATCGTCCTGCACGACGAGCTCGACATCGACTTCGGTCAGGTGCGACTCAAGCGCGGCGGCGGCGAGGGCGGCCACAACGGCCTGCGCTCGCTGACCCAGGCCCTGGGCACCCGCGACTACACCCGCGTCCGGCTCGGTATCGGCCGCCCGCCCGGCCGGCAGGATCCGGCCGATTTCGTGCTCAAGCCGTTCCCCTCCGCCCAGCGTGCCGAGGTCGATCTGCTGATCGGGAACGGCGTCGACGCCGTCGAGCTTCTGCTGAAGCAGGGCCTGGAGGCGGCTCAGAACGTCGTGCACGCGTGGTGAGGTGAAATCGAGTAGTCCACTACTCGATGCAGACGCCCCCTGATCGGCTTCGATAGAGATCATGAGTGGCCGCCCGTGTCGTCTCCTGGCTCTGATCACCGCGGTGATCGCCGCGCTGGCCGCCGGCCCGGGCACCCCGGGGGCCGGTCCGGCCGCCGCGCGTCCCGGCCCGGTCACGCAGCGCGTGCTCGGTCCGCGGCACCTGGCGATCGAGGTGTACAGCGCGTCGATGCGCCGGAACGTCCCCGTCGACGTCCTCCTCCCCTCCTCCGGCGGTCCGGCACCGACCCTGTATCTCCTCAACGGCGCGAGCGGCGGCGAGGACCGCGCGGCCTGGACCGTCGACGGCCACGCGGCCGAGTTCTTCGCCGACAAGAACGTCACCGTCGTGATCCCGATGGAGGGCGCGTTCAGCTACTACACCGACTGGCGCCGCGACGACCCGATGCTGGGCAGGCAGCGCTGGGAGACCTTTCTGACCCGGGAACTCCCGCCGGTGATCGACGCCGCCTACGGCACCACCGGCCGATCCGCGATCGCCGGCCTCTCCATGTCGGGCAGTGCGGCGCTCACCCTCGCCGAACGCGCCCGCGGCCGCTATGCCGGGGTCGCGTCGTTCAGCGGCTGCCCCGACACCGCGGGCCCGCTGGGCAGCCAGTACGTCCGGCTCACCGTCGAGGGCCGCGGCGCCGGCGACGTCGCCAACATGTGGGGTCCGCCCGGTGGGCCGGGCTGGCTCGCGCACGACGCCGCATCGAACGCACACCGGCTGCGCGGCATGTACGTGTTCGTGTCGGCGGGCACCGGTATCCCGGGACCGCACGACGACGACTCGTCACCGCAGAAGATCCAGCAGATGCTCGTCGGCGGTCCCATCGAAGCCGCGGTCGACGAGTGCAGTCACCGATTCGTCGACACCCTGCACCGCCTCTCGATCCCGGTCACCACGTACTTCCCGGCCACCGGCACCCACTCGTTCGCGTACTGGGACGACGCCCTCGCCCACGCCTGGCCGGGCCTGAGCCGTGCCCTGCACGTCCGCTGAGCCGATGACCGCGCACCACGATTTCGTCGGCCGCGCCGAGGAGCGCCGCCGGATCACCCGTCTTCTCGCCCACCCCGACCGGCGCGTGGTGCTGCTGACCGGCCCGGCGGGCATCGGCAAGACCCGGCTGGCCCGCGAGGCGGCCACCGCCGCCCCCGGCACCACCGTGCACTGGGCGCAGGCCGACCCCGCGGGCCGCGACATGCCCTTCGGCGTCTTCGAGAAATGGGCCGATCCGGCGCTCACCGACCCGTTGCCCCGCTTCGCCGAGCTGCTGGCCCGGTTCAGCCGCACCAACGGATGTCTGCTCGTGGTCGACGACGTCCACCTCGCCGACGACTTCTCCCTCTTTCTGATCCACCAGCTGGTCACCGACACCCCCGCGCGGGTGATCCTGACCCTGCGGTCCGGGGAACCGATACCGCGGGCCGTCGGCGAGATCCTCCGGCTCGACCGCGTCGAACGCATCGAGCTCGGCGAGTTCACGCTGGCAGAGGTCACCGAATTCCTCACCGTGCGCGGGCGCCCGCCCACCGACGAGCGCGCGGCCGGTCTGTGGCGGCGTTCGGGCGGCAACCCGCTGTTCCTGAACGCCCTCGTCGATGCGACGGACGACGCCCCGTATCCCGACGACCTGCGCACCGCCGTCGAGTCCATGCTGCGGCGGCACACCTACGACGGCCTCGGTCTGCTGATCGACGTGCTCTCCGAGGCCGAGTCACTGCCGCTCGCGACCCTCACCGGACTCACCGGAACCCCCGCTGTGGAGGCCGCCGAAACGCGCGGCGTGATCACGATCGCGCCCGGTGGCGCGTGGATCACCCGCCTCGCCCATCCGCTGTACGGCGAGGTCCATCGCGCGACCCTGTCCGCGCAGACCCGCCGCGAACTGCGCCTGCGCATCCTCGACGAGGCGAACGACGATCCGCACCCGCACGACGACTACGGCGGCGCACTGCGCCTGGCGCGGCTGGCCGCCGAGACCCCGGGCGCCACCAACCGGGACGTCCTGCTGCTGAACGGCGCCGAGGGCGCGCTGTCCGTGCTCGACATGCCGCTCGCCGCCGAACTCAGCGGACACGTCGCGCCCGGCAGCCCGCACTACGTGCGGGCGCGGATCCTGTACGGCTACGCCCAGGCCGCCGTCGGCGACGAGGCCGGATCGGAGCGGGCGTTCGGCGGTATCGAGTCGATCGAGGTGGTCGATCCCGCCCTGCGCGAGACCATCGGCCTGATCCGCGCCGGCGGCAACATGTGGGCCGGCGACGACCCCGAACCCCTGCGTCGCCTCGCCGAAGACCCGTCGACCAGCGCCGAGACACGCGACGCGAATCTGGCGTTCATCGCCGCCCTGCACGGCCACCCGCGGCTCAGTCTGCGCCGTCAGCCGGCCGACCCGCCGCGCCCGGCGCAGCGCACGCCGGTCGACGGTCGCGGCGTCAACGGCCTGGTCGCGGCGGCGGCCCGGATCATCGCCACCGGAGAGGTCGGCGACCACCGCGCGCTCCTGGCCGCGATCGACGCCGGTTTCGGGCAGCTGGAGACCTCGGTGATGGCGACCTCCCAGCAGACCCAGCTGTGCACGTTCATGGCGCTCGCCCTGAATCTGTCCGGCGACGTCTCCGCCGCCGGGGCCGCGCTGGAGCGAATGGCGATGCGGCTGTCCCCGTTCCCCGGCGTCTCGCAGCACTTTCTGACGGGCTTGCGGGGCATCACCGCCCGCACCGCGGGCGACGTCCGGGCCGCCGGGGAGTTCAGCGCCGGTGCGCTCGACGGCTTCGCCGCCACCGGCATGCCGCTGTTCGTCCGCTATCCCTTCCATCTGGCCCGGGCCGACGCCGCGGCGCAGTCCGGTGACCTGCGGGTGGCCCGGCGCGAACTGTCGTACC
This sequence comes from Gordonia marina, assembly GCF_052036135.1. Taxonomy (NCBI): domain Bacteria; kingdom Bacillati; phylum Actinomycetota; class Actinomycetes; order Mycobacteriales; family Gordoniaceae; genus Gordonia; species Gordonia marina. Next base: position 171,829 of record NZ_JBPSDN010000002.1, on the reverse strand, counting down.
TGGCCGAGAACCCGCACCGCGGGCACCAGCGGCTCGACATCCGGCTCGCCCTCTGCCGCGCCTGGTGCCTGACCGGCCGGAGGCCGATCGACGATGCGATCGGCGCCGTGCTCGCCGCCGCCGACGCGGCCCACGAGCGCGGCAGGCACGGTCTGGAAGTCGTCGCGGTCCAGACCGCCCTGCGCCTGGGGGCGACATCCCTCGCCGCACGCTCGGCGGCGCTGCTCGCCGCCGCCCCCGAGATGCCGCGGGCCCGCACGACCGGCCGGCACGCGCTGGCGCTCGCCGACGACGATCCGGACGCGCTGCTGGCCCTCGCCACCGACAACGAGCACGCCGGCGACCGGATGATCGCCGCCGACGCGGCCGCCCAGGCGGCGAGCTCGTTCATGCGGCACGGCCGCGGCTACGACGCCGTCGACGCCCTCGCGCTCGCCGATCGGATCGCGACGGAGATCGGCCTGACCAGTCCCGCCCTCCGGGCCGCCGACCGGGACGTCGGCCTGAGCGAACGCCAGCGCGGGATCATCCACCGTGCCCGGCAGGGCGCACCCAGCCGGGTGATCGCCGAGGAGTTGTCGGTGTCGGTGCGGACCGTCGAGGGCCACCTGTACCGGGCATCGCGGCTGCTCGGCGGCCCGGTCCGCGCCGGAACAATTCCCTCGCTGCGACCCCGGCATGGCGAATAGCATGATCACCATGGTCAATTCCTGGCCGTGGGTGGGACGGCGACCCGAACTCGCGGCGGCACGCCGCGCACTCGCGCCGAGCCGCGGCCGGTTCGTGGTGATCACCGGTGGCGAGGCCGTCGGCAAGACGCGTCTGGCCCGGGAGATCGCCGCCGATCGCACCGCCGTCCGCTGGTCGTCCGCGTGCAGCGCCGGTCGCGGCCTGCCCACCGGCGCCCTGGCCCGCTGGGTCGACCCCACCGATCCGCCGTCCGACCAGGTCCGCGCGCTGGCCCGCGACACCGGGCTGCTGGTGGTGGACGACGTCGACCTCCTCGACGACGCCTCCCTCGCGGTGGTCGCCGAGGCCGCGATCGGCGGTCTGGTTCCAGTGATCCTCACGTACACCCGGTACGCGGCGTTGTCACCGGAGTCTGCGGACCTGGTCACGCACCCGCGGGCCGAGCGCATCGCGCTGCACGACTTCGACCAGACCGAATCGGGCCGGGTGATCGAGGCCGCGCTCGGCGGACCGGTCGACGCCGGCACCGCCGCCCGGTTCTGGCACGCCAGCGACGGCACGCCCGGCTACCTGCGGGCGCTGGTGCAGCACGCGTGCGACACCGGTGCCCTCACCGAACGTTTCGGCATCTGGACGCTCGACGGCGACCCCGAGATCCCGGCCGTCGTGGCCGAGCGGATCGGCGCCCGGATCGCGCAGGCCGGCCCCGCTGCGGCCGAGGTACTCGACTGTCTGCTGGAGGCCGGTGATCTGCCGGGCGATGTGCTCGCCGGCATGACCGCCGACGGCGCCCTCGCGGCCGCCTCGGCCGCCGGCCTGATCCGGGCCGTCCGGGTGTCCGACGACGGATTGGCGGCGCCGGCGGTGTCGATCGCGCACCCGATGATCGCCGCCGTGCGGCGTGCCTCGTCCGGGATCGCCCATCGACGCCGACTGCGCGCGCTGCTCGCCGCGCGGCTGCGCGAGGTGCAGCTGGACCACCGGAACCTCAGCCTGGAACTGGGTCTGGCGTCCCTCGCCCTGGACCAACCCGGGTTCACCGGCCGGGACCGTCTCCTGGTCCGCGGTGCCGATGCCGCGGTGCGCGGCCTCGACTTCGCCCTCGCGATCCGTTTCGCGCGCGCGGTGGGGCCCGGTCCGGTCCGGTCCGCCGCGCTGCTCACCGAGGGGTACATCGCCTCGGTCACCGGCTCTGGCGATCTGGCCGACGAACTGCTGGCCCGGGCCTGCGCGGCGCGCACCGAGCCGGCGCTGACCCGCACCTCGACACTCCTGCGCGTGCTCAACCAGGTGACCGCGCGCGCCGCGCCCGACGAGGCGCAGCGGATCCTCGACGATGCCGCCGGCACCCTCGGCGCCGCCACGGCGGCCGCCGCCCGGGGCTTTCTTCTCGCCACCCGGGGCCGTGCGGTGGAGGCCTGCGCCCTGCTGCGGTCCCACTCGGCCCCCACCGGCGCCGGGAATCTGCCCGAGCTCGCCCGCACGTTCCGGACGATGGGACTGGTGATCGGGGCCGGGGACGCCGGTCTCCCGCACCTGCTGGACGAGGCGATCCGCGCGGGCGACGCCGACGGTGACCGCTGGCGCGGGGCCCCGCACCAGCGGATCTCGCTGGCCTGCCTGGACATCCACGCCCGGCATCTGTGCGGGGACATCGCGGGAGCCGTTCGCGCCGGGGCGCAGATCGTCGAGCTGGTCCCCGATCTCGCCGGGCCGGGACGGCACTGGCTGTCCGGCCTCGCCGGAGTGACCGCGTTCGCCGAGGCCGCGATGACACGCGCCGTCGCGATACTGCGGACCGCGCTGGACGGGCTCGACCGGTGCGGCGCCCCGGATTACGTCCGCTATCTGTTCTGGCTCGACTGCGCCGAGGCCGCCGCGCAGAGCGGCGATCTCGCGACGGCCGACGAGATGGCCGCGCACCTCGGGTCCGCGCCCGGCGCCCTCTTCGCGTACGCGCGCCCGCGGGTCGATCTGGTCCACGCGTGGCTCGACGCCGCACGCGGCCTCACCGCGGATGCGGCGGCGCGGGCCCGCGGCACCGCCGCGCACGCCCGGGAGCGCGGCCAGCCCGCCGCGGAGGTGTACTGCCTGCAGGCCGCCGTCCGCTTCGGCGACGACGGGTGCGCGGAGCGGCTGACCGCGCTGGCCGCCGACCTGCCGCAGTGCCCCCGTGCCGTCCTCGCCGCCGCCCACGCGAGGGCGCTCGCCGCCGCCGACCCGGAGGCGCTGACGCGGGCCGCCGCCGGCTACCTGGCGGCGGGGATGGCCGGTGAGGCCGCCGACACCGATGCGCAGGCCGCGCTGCTGCTACGCACGGCGGGTCGTTCGGGGGCGGCACTCTCGGCGACGCAGCGGGCCGTGGCCGCCGCCCAGGCACGCGGCCTGACCAGCGTCGCCGTGGAGACCGTCCGCGCCGGTGACCGGCTCACTCCGCGACAGCGGGAGATCATGCGGCTGGCCGCGGCGGGCTTGTCGAACCGGCAGATCGCATCGGCGACGGGGCTGTCGGTCCGGACCGTCGAAGGCCATCGGTACCGCGCCGCACAGCTGAGTCCGTAGACCTCAGCGCTGGTCGCGGAACGCGGCGGCGACCAGCTTCGCCACGTGCTTGCGCCCGGCGAGCGTCGGATGGATCGGGACGCCGTCGTCGCCCGGGCCGACGCCGGTCAGCGAGACCCAGCGCGCACCGTCCGGGGCGCACATCGAGTGTCCGGGTGCGGCGTTCGGATCGACGACGGTGAATCCGGCGCGCTCGGCGCGCTGGGTGATCGTCTTGTTGAGGCGCTTCTGCACCCGATTGGCACGCTGCACGGCGACGTCGCCCATCAGCACGTCGGCGAAGCAGCCGCGCGGATCATCGGGCAGGATCCGCAGATACGGCACGACGACCACCTGCGCGTTCGGCGCGGCCTTGCGGACCGCCGCATAGGTGGCGTCCAGGCGCGGGCCGAGGACGTCGATCTTGGCCATCGCGTCCTTCTCGACCTCCGGCGTGCAGAACGCCCCGACCAGGCACTTCTGAATCAGGTCGGCGAAGAGCGCGTCGTCGTTGCCGCCGATGGAGATCGAGACGTACTTCGTCTTCGGGCCGAGGCCGCGGATCTGCGGTCCCATCGCGGTGTCGGTCGTGATGTCCTTGGTCGCGGCGCCCGAGCACGCCCAGTCGGCGAAGCGCACGCCCGGCATCCGGGCCGCCACCAGGTGCCCGACGTCGTCGGAGGCCTGCGAACACCCGTCCCGGTCGCTGGTGGTCGCCGAGCCGGCGGCGACATACGAATCGCCGATCGAGACGTACGGCGCCCCGCGCGGTGCGGGGTCGGGCATCGCCGCTGCGTGCGGCGCGAGCACCACCCCGAGCGCGAGGGCCGAGACGGCGGACATCAAACGGACGGCATTCTTCTTCACAGTGACTCCCCGACGTGTCATAGGTCACTCGGCAACATACTCCGCGGAACAATTCAATACAAGTGTGTATCGAGTCCCGCATCGATCGGTTAGCCTTGCGCGGTGTCTCCCGCACTCCCACTCGACCAGCTCCGGCGACTGCGCTTCTCGTCGGCCACCGCCGCCTTCCAGATCGAGGGCGCCCGCACCGCCGACGGCCGCGGCGCCGGCATCTGGGACCGTTTCGTCGACACGCCGGGCCGCGTGGCCGACGGCGCGACGGCCGACCCCGGCGCCGACAGCTATCACCGGTGGCGGGAGGACGTCGCGCTCGCGGCCGGGCTCGGCCTGGACCGCTACCGCTTCTCGATCTCCTGGACCCGGGTGCAGCCCGGCGGCCGCGGAGCCGCCAATCCCGCAGGCCTCGACTACTACTCCCGCCTGGTCGACGCCCTCCTCGAAGCGGGGGTGACGCCGTTCCCGACGCTGTACCACTGGGATCTCCCGATCGAACTCGAGGACGGCGGCGGCTGGCTGTCCCGGGACACCGCCTACCGCTTCGCCGAGTACACCGCCCTGGTCACCGAGCGCCTCGGCGACCGCGTGCAGCACTGGTACACCCTCAACGAACCGGCCATGACCACACTGCAGGGCTACGGTATCGGCACCCTGGCTCCCGGCAAGTTCCTGCTGTTCGACGCCCTGCCGACCGTGCATCACCAATTGCTGGCGCACGGGCTGGCGGTGCCGGTCCTGCGCGCCGCCGGTGCCGCCGCCGTCGGCCTGGCGAACAACCACACCCACGTGCTGCCGGCCACCGACTCCGCCGACGACGCGCGGGCCGCAGACGTCTACGACCTGCTGCACAACCGGTTGTACGCCGAGCCGATCCTGCTCGGCACCTATCCGGATCTGAGTCCGCTGGGCGCCCCCGATCTCCCGATCCGGGACTGCGACCTGGATCTGATCTCCCAGCGGCCCGACTTCTACGCCGTCAACTTCTACAACCCGACGACGATCGGGGCGCCGGCCGCCGACGGCCCGATCCCGTTCGAGATGCTGCCGACGCCGGGCGTGCCGGTCACCGGGTTCGGAGAGGAGTGGCCGATCATGCCCGCGGCCCTCACCGCACTGCTGACCGGTTTCACCCGGCGCTACGGCGACGCCCTGCCGCCCCTGATCATCAGCGAGAACGGGGCGTCGTTCCCGGAGCCGGACGCCGCCGGACGGGTCGACGACGCCGACCGGATCGCCTATCTCGACGGGCATCTGCGCGCGGTCGCGACGGCCATGGCGGACGGCGCGAACGTCGAGGAATACACGGTATGGTCGCTGCTCGACAACTTCGAGTGGGCCGACGGATACACCCAGCGGTTCGGTCTGACACACGTCGACTTCGCGACCGGAGAGCGCACGCCGAAGGCGTCATACGACTGGTACCGCCGGGTGATCGCGGCGGCGCGGGAGAACGGGAACCTCGCATGAGAGCACGGGTCGGCCGGACATGGATGACGGTCTTCACCCTCGCGTGGCTGGTGATCTGGATGGTCCAGCTGACCCCGCTGCAACTGCTGCTCCCCCTGCAGCTGGACAGTCAGGTCTCCGACGACGGCGACCGCTGGGTGCACGGGGTGGTCGTCTCCGGGCTGATCCTCGGCGTCGGCGGCCTGGTCGGCGTGATCGCCGGGCCGCTGGCCGGTGCGCTGTCCGACCGCACCGACTCGGCGGGTTTCCCCGGCTGGCTCGGCGGGCGGCGCCGGGTGTGGGCCATCGGCGGTTCGCTCGGCACGGCGGTCTGCCTGATCCTGACCGGGTTCGCGCACCGGCCGCTGCTGGTCGGCGCCGCGTGGATCGGGGTGTCGGTGGGGGTCGCGGTGGCCTCGGCCGCGTTCACCGCCCTCATCGCCGACCAGCTGCCCGCCGATCAGCGCGGTGCCGCCGGCGCCGCGATCGGCTCGTCGCAGGCCGCCGGCATCGTGATCGGCGTCGGCGCGGTGGTGACCCTGGGGCTGACCGTGCTGGCCGGCTACCTGTTCCTCGCCGTCCTCATCGCCGTCGTCGGTGCCGGGGCGGCGTGCCTGCTGCCCGACCCGCCGGATCCGCGAGAGACGCGCGCCGCGCTGCGCGAGCACGATCCGTGGCGCTCGCTGCGCGACCGCGACTTCAGCTGGATGCTGGCCGGCCGGCTGATCGCCAACATCGGCAACGCGCTGGGCACGTCGCTGTTCCTGTTCTTCCTGCTGTACGGGCTCGATCAGGAGAAGTCCGCCGCCGAGGACAATCTGCTGCTGCTGGTGGTGGTCTACACCATCTTCGTGGTGATCGCGTCGATCGTGTCCGGCGTCTATTCCGACCGCACCGGCCGGCGCCGGATTCCGACGGTGGTCGCGGCCATGGTCCAGGCGGTCTCCGGCGTGGTGATCTGCGTGCATCCGACGTTCGCCGTCACGATGGCCGGCGCCGCGCTGATGGGTGTCGGCTACGGTGCGTTCTCCACCGTCGGCCTCGCGTTCGCGACCGATCTGCTGCCGCACGAGGAGGACCACGGACGCGATCTCGGGATCGTGAACGTCGCCGCGGCACTCGGTCAGCTGATCGGCCCGATGCTGGGTGCGGGGCTGGTCGCGGCGGTCGGCGGCTTCTGGTTGCTGTTCGCGATGGCGGCCGTCCTATCGGTTATCGGGGGCCTGCTGACGATGCTCGCCCGGGACAAGAGCACAATCGCGGTGACGGATGTGGTCTCGGGGCGGTAGTTCACGAGTAACACATTCGGCGTTCACTACCATTTCGTAACCAGGACGACGTGCACGGACGCCGGTCCACGACAGACAGGAATGCAGCGTGGCGAAGCTGGTCACCCCCGAGGGCCATCAGAATGTGTCGATGCTGGGTATCGGCGCCTATCGGCCGGCCCGGCTCGTCAGCAACGACGAGCTGTGCAAGGTGATGGACTCGTCCGACCAGTGGATCTTCGAACGCAGCGGAATCCGCAACCGTCGCTGGATCAGCGGCGACGAGGACATGCGCCTGCTGGCCGGTCAGGCCGCCGAGCGCGCGATCGTCAACTCCGGGATCGATCGCGAGAAGATCGACCTGCTGGTGTTCGCCACCAGCAGCTGGCCGTCGAACACCCCGCACGGCGCCCCGATCCTCGCCGCCGACATCGGCCTCAACGGCATCGCCGCGTTCGACGTCTCCGCGGGCTGCGGCGGTTTCGGCTACGCACTGGGCACCGCCACCGACGCGATCCGGGCCGGCAGCGCGACCTACGCGGTGGTGATCGGCGCCGAGACGATGTCGGTCGGCCTCGATCCCGAGGACCGGAGCACGGGCTTCATCTTCGGCGACGGCGCCGGCGCCGTGGTGATCGGCCCGACCGAGGAGAACGGCATCTCGCCGATCGTGTCCGGCAGTGACGGTGAGAACGCCGAGGCGATCGCTCAGAACATCGACACCGTCGCCTACATGGCCCGCGCCGTCGAGTACCAGGGCAAGGGCCCGGAGACCGATCCGGTCGGCCGGATGGTGATCTACATGGAGGGCCCGCGCGTGTTCCGCTGGGCCGCGGTGACGCTACCGAAGGCGCTGACCGCGCTGCTGACCGAGTCCGGCGCCGGCGTCGACGACATCGACGTCTTCGTGCCGCACCAGGCCAACGCCCGCATCAACGACCTGATGAAGAAGAACCTCGGCTTCCCCGACGACCTGCCGATGGCCAACGACATCGAGAACACCGGCAACACCTCGGCCGGCTCCATCCCCCTCGCCATCGAGGAGATGCTCGCCACCGGCAAGGCCAAGGGCGGCGACACCGCACTGATCCTCGGCTTCGGCGCGGGCCTGAGCTACGCGGGCGCCGTCGTCACCCTTCCGCCGGCGCCGAAGATCTCCAGCTTCGACACTCTCGATTCGCAGCCGGTCGGCCCGCTCGCCGCCCATCTCGCCGCCATCGACGCCTGAGACGCGCGCCGGATCGGCGTGTGCTACTTCCAAGTAGCCGTCGTGCGTGCCACATTGGGACGATGGTGGAAATCGCCCAGCCTTCGGGACTCACGACGTTCGGCATGCTCGGGATCGGCGCCTACCGCCCCGAGCGTGTAGTCACCAACGACGAGATCTGCGAGCACATCGACTCGTCCGACGAGTGGATCTACACGCGGACCGGCATCAAGAGCCGCCGCTTCGCGCGGCGCGACGAGGACGTCATCCAGATGGGCGTGCAGGCCGGCCGCAAGGCCATCGCGAACGCGCTGCTGAACGGCGCGGACATCGACGCGGTGATCCTGGCGACCAACACGCACCTGCTGCTGACCCCGGCCGGCGCGACCAAGATCGCCACCGAACTCGGCGCGAACGGGGTGCCCGCGTTCGACGTGACGGTCGGCTGCGCCGGCTTCGGCTACGCGATGTCGCTGGCCGCCGACATGGTGCGCGGCGGCAGCGCGACCCACGTGCTGGTGATCGGCGCCGAGCAGCTCTCGATCGCGCTGGACATGACCGACCGGACCAACTGCTTCATCTTCGGCGACGGCGCCGGCGCCGTGGTGATCGGTCCGACCAAGCAGCTGGAACTCGGGCCGGTGGTCTGGGGCAGCGACGGCAGCCAGTACAACGCGATCCGGCAGGACATCGACTGGGTCACCTTCCTCGACGGCGACCGGGTCCAGCGCCCCTATCTGCGGCTGGAGGGCACGGCGGTGTTCCGCTGGGCCGCGTTCGAGATGGGCAAGGCCGCCCAGAAGGCGCTCGACGCGGCCAAGGTCGACGCCGCCCAGATCGACGTCTTCGTGCCGCATCAGGCCAACTCACGCATCAACGACCTGCTGGCCAAGAATCTGCACTTCCCGGAGACGACGGTGGTCGCGAACGACATCGAGACGACCGGCAACACCTCGGCCGCCTCCATCCCACTCGCCATGGAGCAGCTGCTGTCGACCGGTGCCGCCAAGCCCGGTGACACCGCGCTCCTCCTCGGCTACGGCGCCGGCCTGAGCTACGCCGCGCAGGTGGTCACCATGCCGCCCATCCCCTTCGAGTGAGATCAGCGGAAATGCGCCGCCAGCCTGCGGTGCCGGTGCCGGAAGAACGCCGCCAGGACGCGCTGTAGGAGCGGCCCCGCGACGACCAGCCCGATCCGGGGCCCGAAGGTGATGACATCGCTGACCCGGGTTCGGTCGCCGTCGATCGGTTCGACGGTCCGCTCGTGCGTCCAGCGCCGCATGCTGATCATCGTGGACTCCTCGCGGAAGCGGCGGCCCGGATCGAGTTCGGCGATCGACAGGTGGTCGAAGTCGTACGGGACGACGCCGAACAGCCGGAGCCAGGCGCGGCCGATCGGCCGGCCGATCTCGAGGCTGTCGATGGTGACGTCCTCGGCGCCGCCCGGCACGGACATCGTCATCCAGGGCCGCATCTCGTCGTTGATGCCCTCGGGAGTGACCACCCGAGCCCACACCGCCGTGCTGTCCGCAGCGATCTCACTGCTCTGCCGGAACTGCCAAGTGCGCTTCATGCTTTCATGATAATCACTATCATTAGTGCCCTGGTGGCCCGGCCACGCGCTGGTGGTCAGGCTGCCAGGTGCTGTTCGAGGAGCGCTTCGACACCGGACGTCGTGCGGTCCGCCGGCTGAGATGCGACGAGCCCGCCGGGGCGCCCTTCGACGCCGTGCTGCGCATCCTCCCCGAGTCGGTGATTCACGATCGGCGGCGGACTGCGGTCTTCTTCCGGGGTGTCCGGGCCGGTCCGGAGTTTGTCGGGATGGAACAGCGGGTTCACGATCCACGGGCCTTCTCGCCCGACCGGGCGCCACCCGACCCGGCCGGTGTCCGGGCCGCCGGTGAGAACCTTGGATTCCCAGTCGCCGGGTTGTTGGCCGTTCCACCGGTTGTGTTTGCCGCAGGCCCCGCCGAGGTGGTCGATGTCGGTGGGTCCGCCGTCTTGCCAGTCGGGCATGTGATGCATCTGCGTCTGGGTGAATGGGCGGGTGCAGCCCGGGGCGGTGCAGCCGCGGTCCCGGGCGAACAGCGCGAGTCGTTGTGCCCGCGACGCCAGACGATGCGCCCGCCCGAGGTAGAGTGGCTGGCCGGTCGCGGTGGAGAACACCGCCAGATACGGGACCGTGTCGGCGGCGATCTTCACCAGATCGGTGACCGGCATGCGGGTCCCGGTCGCGGTCCACGCGACCCCCGCCTGCCGGGCCAGGTCTTCGTCGGTGACGGTCACCACGATCTGATTGCGCAGACTCCCGGGCCGGGCGTGGGAGGACTGGGCGTTGACCCACCTCAACAGCGCTTTGAGCGCATCGTGCTGGCGGCGGCCCAACAGCCGGTCATCACGTTCGGCCGCGGCCGCCACGACGGCGGGGTCCAGGCCGGGCTGGTCGACAGCGCCGTGCGGGGAGTCGGGGTCGTTGGGGTTGTTCATACCCGGGGCGGCCCACAAGCCGAACACGACCTCGAACTCGGCGCGTAGTTCCGGGTCCATCCGCGCCTGCACCGCGCTCATCAGCTGCCGGTCCTGTGCGGAGAGCCGGAACTTGGCCTGCCGCTGACGGTCGTTGTCGTCGGCGAGGGTGCCGTCGGGGTCCAGGTAAGCGAGGATCCGGTTACCCACCATCGTCACCCCGGACGGATTCAACGTCCGGGCGGCATCGACCAGCATCGCCTCGGCCTTCGCCCGTTCGGCGGGGTCGACCGAGGCGGGGACCTTGTCCATCACCTCCTCGATCACCGACACATGCGTCTCACCGATCGCTCCTTCGGCGACCGCGGCGGCGGTCGCCGGGTATTTCGGGTCGCGGCGCTGGCCGGTCATCGCGGTGAACCGGCCGATCGAGGCCGCCACGGCCCGGCGGCGCCGGGATTCGCCTTCCCCGATCCGCAGACCCTGGGTGAGTAGTTGGTGCATGGTGTTGTACCCGGCCCGCGCACAGGCGCCGCGGTCGGAGATCTCCACGAACAAGGCCGCATCGACGGCCACACCCATTCGGCGGGCCTGCTCCCGCGACTCCAGCAGATCGAGAAGGCCGTCCTCGGAGAGGGCGGCCAGCGGCGCTTCGGCCAAGGAGCCTTCGGCGGCACCGATCACTGCCACCAGCTCGGCGGGCGAGAGACCGGCCAGGAGGCCGCGAGCGTCGAACGCGTCGTCGTCACACATCACGGACCCCCTTCCGGCCGATCGGGAATGGTTCTTCCCCTACCCCAAAGAATACGCACACTGTGATGTGTATGCAACAGAAGACTAGAACTTACTTTCGAGTATAATTTCATGCCAGCTTCCGTCACGTGCCGCGTTTTGCCTGACCACGGGCGCGCCCGATAGCGTGGACAGGTGAGTTCAGAGTCCATCGCCCGCGAGGTCAGGCGCCGCCGGACCTTCGCGATCATCTCCCATCCGGACGCCGGTAAGTCGACCATGACCGAGGCGCTGGCACTGCACGCGCGCATGATCAGCGAAGCGGGCGCCGTGCACGGCAAGGGCGGGCGCCGCGCCACCGTCTCGGACTGGATGGAGATGGAGAAGGCCCGCGGCATCTCGGTCAGCTCCACGGCCCTGCAGTTCAACTACACGCCGACCGGCGCCGACGGGGACGCACCGGAGCCGGACGAGCCGAACGTGATCAACCTGGTCGACACGCCCGGCCACTCGGATTTCTCCGAGGACACCTACCGGGTGCTGACCGCCGTCGACGCCGCGGTGATGCTGATCGACGCCGCCAAGGGTCTGGAGCCGCAGACCCTCAAACTGTTCCAGGTCTGTCGCCACCGCGGCATCCCGGTGATCACCGTGATCAACAAGTGGGACCGGCCGGGCCAGTCGCCGCTGGAACTGATCGACGAGATCACCGACCGCATCGGCCTCATCCCGACCCCGCTGTACGTGCCGGTCGGCATCGCGGGCGACTACCGCGGGCTGCTGGATCGTCGCACCGGGCAGTTCATCAAGTTTACCCGCACCGCGGGCGGTTCCAAGATCGCGCCGGAGGAGATCCTCTCCCCCGCCGCCGCGCACGACGCCGAGGGCGACGCCTGGACCGCCGCCGTCGAGGAGAGTGAACTCCTCGGCGAGATGGGCCAGGACCACGACCAGGAGATGTTCCTGGCCGGGCAGACCTCGCCGATGATCTTCACCTCCGCGATGCTCAACTTCGGCGTCCGCCAGCTGCTGGAGGCGCTCGTCGAGTTCGCCCCGCCGCCGGCCGGGCGGACCGGAATCGACGGCGCCGAGCGCGGCGTGACCGACCCGTTCAGCGCCGTCGTCTTCAAGGTGCAGGCCGGGATGGACTCCAGTCACCGGGACCGGCTCGCCTACATGCGGATCGTGTCGGGCGAGTTCGAGCGCGGCATGGTGGTGACGCACGCGCAGACCGGCAAACCGTTCGCCACCAAGTACGCGCAGGCCGTCTTCGGCCGCGACCGCTCCACCGTCGACACCGCCTATCCGGGCGACGTGGTCGGCCTGGTCAACGCGATGGCCCTCGCCCCCGGCGACACCCTGTACATCGACCCGAAGGTGCAGTATCCGCCGATCCCGTCGTTCGCGCCGGAGCACTTCTCGTCACTACGGGTGACCACCGCCGACAAGTACAAGCAGTTCCGCAAGGCCATCGATCAGCTCGACGCCGAGGGCGTGGTGCAGGTGCTGCGCAACGACCTGCGCGGCGACGCCTCCCCGGTGCTGGCCGCCGTCGGGCCCATGCAGTTCGAGGTGGTGACCGCCCGGATGAAGGCCGAGTTCAACGTCGACACCATCATCGAACCGCTCGGCTACTCGCTGGCCCGCCGGACCGACGAGGCGAGCGCGCCGGAACTCGCCCGCCAGCGCGGCGTCGAGGTCTTCACCCGCAGCGACGGCGCCATCCTGGCGCTGTTCAGTGACAAGTGGCGGCTGCAGTTCATCGAGAAGGAGTTCCCGGCGCTGACGCTGGCTCCGCTCGTGGCCGCGGCCGACTGATGCGCACGCTCGCGATCCGCCACGTCGCCTTCGAGGATCTCGGCCTGATCGCCGGGGTCCTGGCCGAGCGCGGGCACACCGTCGACTACCTCGACGCGGGCCTCGATCCGATCGAGCAGTCGTCCGTGCTCGATGCCGATCTGGTGGTCGCGCTCGGCGGCCCGATCGGCGTGTACGACACCCCGGCGTACCCGTTCCTGCACGACGAGAAGGCGGCCCTCGCGGCACGACTGCGCGCCGGCCGCCCGACCCTCGGGGTCTGTCTCGGGGCCCAGCTGATGGCCGACGCGCTCGGTGCGCCCGTCGAGCCGACCGGACGCACCGAGATCGGGTACGGCGCGCTGACGCTCACCGCCGACGGCCGCGACTCGGTGCTGGCTCCGCTGGACGGGATCCCGGTGCTGCACTGGCACGGCGACCAGTTCGGCATTCCCGACCGAGCGCGGCGCCTCGCGCAGACGCCCGGCTTCCCGAACCAGGCGTTCGCCTACGGTGCCACCGCGCTGGGCCTGCAATTCCATCTGGAGGCCGACCACACCCGGATCGAGCGCTGGCTGATCGGGCACGCGCACGAGCTGGCCGCCACCGGCCACGATCCCCGGCAGATCCGCGCCGACGCGGCCGTGGCCGGGCCCCGGCTCGCCGGGGCCGCACGGGCCGTCGTCCACGACTGGCTCGATCAGCTCTGAGTCGGCCGGGTCCGGCGCGGCCGGTCACTCGCCGACGATCCGGGCGACGACGGCGGGATCCACCTCGTCGAGCGTGGCCGGCGTCCACGACGGGTTCCGGTCCTTGTCGACCAGCACCGCGCGCACGCCCTCGGCGAAGTCGGGTGTCACGGTGATCTGCTCGGCGGCGTGCAGCTCCCGCTCCAAACACTGGGCGAGCGAGCTCTGCGCCCCCGCTTCCAGCAGGGCGGCGGTCACCGCGACGCTGGTCGGCGACGCCGCCTGCAGCAGCGTGGCCATCTCGTCGCACCACTCGTCGCCGACGGCGCCCTGCAGGCCCCCGAGGATCGCCACCGGATCGGCGCCGAGCGGGAAGTAGCTCGCGATCTTGGTCAGCGGGAGGTCGGTGGTCACCGGTTCGCGGTACTCGGCGAGCGCGTCGGCCAGCCCGGCTCCGTCGCGGATCCGCTGCGCCACACCGTCCAGGTCGGCGGACGGAACGTAATGCGTCGCCAGGCCCAGCGCCACCGCGTCGGCACCGCGGATCCGCGCGCCGGTCAGACCCATCCACATGCCGACGCCCTCGGGCAGCCGCGGCAGGAAGTACGTGGAGCCCACATCCGGGAAGAAGCCGATCCCGACCTCCGGCATGGCGATGAGCGCGTTCTCGGTGACGATCCGCAGTTCGCCGTGAACGCTGATGCCCAGGCCGCCGCCCATCGCCGCGCCGTCGATCAGCGCGATGTAGGGCTTCGGATACTCGGCGACCAGCTGATCGAGCCCGTACTCACCGGCGAAGTACCGGGTGATCGCGGCCGTGTCGCCGGCGAGGGCGTTGGTCCGGATCTCCCGGATGTCGCCGCCCGCGCAGAACGCCCGCGGGCTCGCCGAGGTCACCAGCACGGTCTCGATCGCGTCGTCGTCGCCCCATTCGAGGAGCACGCGATGCATGTCGTCGATCATCGTCTGATCGAGCGCGTTGAGCGCCTTCGGGCGGTCCAGGATGATTTCGCCGACACCGTTGCCGACCGAGGTGCGAATGAACGACATGGGCCCCACGCTAGCGCAGAGCGGTGTGGTCGCCGACATCACGCTTCGGTCGCCGTTCGATAACCACATCTGTCACTTCAGTAACAAGTCTGGCAGAGTCCTTCTCTTGTGGGCCGTCGGGGAAGCGGCCCTCACCAACCTGTTCGATCTCCGGCGAGGACACGATGCGACGACCACTGCGCGCCGCCCTGACGGCGGCCCTGGTGCTGGGCGCCGTCCTGGTTCCGGGAGCCTCGGTGCGAGCCGAACCCGCACCGGCCGAGCCCGTGCCGCCGCCCGCGTCGAAGGTACAGCCGTATACCGGCGGCCCCTACGTCGCGATGGGCGATTCGCGCGCCGCCGGCACGCACCGCACGCCGACGCTCGGGTACTACCTCGGCTGTCTGCGCTCAGCCGACAGCTACCCGGAGATCCTGCGCGCCACCCTGCGCCCGAGCAGCTTCACCGACACCTCGTGCGCCGGGGCCACCAGCCCCAACCTGTGGTCGACGGCCCAGCAGGCGCCGTACTACCCGCGACCGCCGCAGGTCACCCAGATCCCGGCGGGCGCACAGCTGCTCACCGTCAGTATCGGCGGGAACGACATGGGATGGCCGTCGATCCTCGGCAAATGCCTGGTGCGCACGGCCGGGGACGACAAGAACTGCCGCGGCCGGGCCGACATGGCCCAGCTCGTCGACACCCGGCTGGCCAAGATGGACCGCGACGCCCACGCCGCTCTGAAGGCGATCCGCGCCCACGAGCCGCGCGCGCAGATCGTGATGGTCGGCATCGGCGGATTCGTCGGCGAGAACGGCTGCTTCCCGGCGGTCCCGCTGCCGGACGGCGACGCCGCCTGGATGCGCGGGGTGTTCGACCGCGCGAACACGATTCTGCGCGCCGTCGCCGAAAGCGTCGACGGCAGCTTCATCGACATCCAGAACCTCTCGGTGGGCCGCGACGCCTGCAACCGGACCGATCCGTGGTTCGAGGGTCAGACCAACGAGGACGGCACCCTGAAGTGGCATTTCAACCACGCCGGGTCGACCGAGATCGCCCGCCTCGTCGACCGCGTCATCATCCGGTGACCGGATAGGCGACGCCCCGTGCCCGCCCGCGACGAGACGCTGACCCGTTGTCTGCGGGAGCCGCACGCCTCCGGGCCGCCCGACGACGCGGCCCGCCGGCAACAACTCGTGTCCCGCGCTTCCTATGGCGCCGCCGCGGTGAACGTCGGCTTCGCCGCCGCCGGCGCCACGTTCGGCGGGCCGTCGGCGGTCACGATCGTGAACGTCGTCGCCGGCCTCGCGTTGCTGCTGGTGCCGTCGCTGCGCCGGTTCGGTCCGCTCATTCCCGCCGTCGCGTTCTTCGTGCTCGCCACGGCCACGCTGTGCGCACTCACCGTGTATCTGGGCACCTCGTCCGGACTGCTCTTCTACTTCTTCGCGATGGCCGCCGGAGTGCCGATGATCGTCGGCGGCGCGCGGGGCCCCTACACGGCCGTCAGCCTCGTCGTCTGTTCGACCGCCGTGTCGGTGCTGCATTTCCGCGTTCCGTACGACACCGGGCTGGCACCCGATTGGCTGATGACCACCGGGTTCGTGGTCAACACGCTCGCGGCGGGTGGACTGGCCGCCTATGTGATGGCGTTCGGCATGCGGCAGATCCGGCGCACCGAGGCCGCCCTCGAGGAGCAGTACGACCGCTCCGAGGATCTCCTGGACAACATTCTGCCGCGCAGCGTCTCCGATCGGCTCAAGCGGCCCGATCCCGGCGAGATCGCCGATACCTACGACGACGCCTCGATCCTGTTCGCCGACATCGCCGGGTTCACCGAGATGTCCAGCCACAACACGCCGGCCGACGTCGTGCACTTCCTCAACCGGCTGTATTCGACCCTCGATCGCCTGACCGACCGGCACGGGCTGGAGAAGATCAAGACCACCGGCGACTCGTACATGGTGGTCAGCGGGGTTCCGCTCCCGCGGCCGGACCATCTGGAATCGCTCGCGCGCTTCGCGCTGGACCTGCGCGCCGAGTGCGCCCGGGTACCCGGCCCCGACGGCCGGCCGATGCATCTGCGCATCGGCCTCGCGCACGGCCCGGTGGTCGCCGGCGTGGTCGGCTCCCGGAAGTTCTTCTACGACGTCTGGGGCGACGCGGTGAACCTCGCCTCCCGCATGGAGTCCACCGGCGAGCCCGACCGGATCCAGGTGCCCGAGTCCGTCCGGGACCGGCTCGCCGGTGAGTTCAGATTCGAGCCGCGCGGCGTGGTGCCGGTCAAGGGCAAGGGCTACCAGCGGACGTGGTTCCTTCTCGGGCCGGCCTGATTCCGGCGCACGAGGGCGGTGGATGCATGACGAGCCGCGCGCGGAGTGGTCACCATACCTAGCTGCGACTAGGTATGGACCTGGTGGCCGCACGATTACACCCCCGGGTATCCTCGGCCCAATGCCCTTCCGTCGAAGTGATTCCTGACCATGCGACCGACCGCAGAGCCACGTAGGCCCGTCGGGCGCCCACCCCGGACCACGCTCGACGACATCCTCGACGCCGCGGTGGGCCTGTTCGGCGCGCGCGGCATCCGCGGTACCTCGATCGCCGCCGTCGCCGACCGTGTCGGACTCACCGATGCCGGACTTCTGCACCACTTCCCGACGAAGAACGCGCTGATCGCCGCCGTGCTCGAGAGGGCGACGACGCGTCAGCAGGACCAGCTGGCCTCGCTGATCGAACCGGGCGGACTCACGGCCATCAGCGCGCTCGGCGGCTGGGGCTCCGTCGTCGAGGCCGACCCCGATCTGACCGCGTTCTCGATCGTGCTGAGCACGGAGGGCCTCCTCGAGGACTCTCCGTTCCACGACTGGGAGCAGCGCCGCTATCATTCGATCCACAAACTGGGCGTCGCCCTGATCAACGACGGCATCGCGAACGGCGAGATCCGCCCGGACATCGACCCCGACCAGGAGGCCCGGGCGATGGTCGCCTTTCTGGACGGCATCCGGCTGCAATGGTTCTACACCGACAAGACCCTGCCGCTGGCCGACACGATCCAGCAGTACTTCGATCAGATCGTCGAACGGCTCGCTGCGGACTAGTGTCGCTCCGGCGTTCAGCCGAGGATCTCGGCGGCGTCCATCCACTCCATCTCGGCGGTCTCCTTGTCCGCCAGGACCAGCTGCAACTCGTCGTTCAACGACGCGAGGCGGGTGGGGTCGACGGCCGCGTCGATCATCGCCGCGTGCAGCTCCTCCTCCCGCTTACCCAGCTTCTCCATGGTCCGCTCGGCGCGGCTCATCGCCTTGCGGGCCGCCTGGTGCTCGGCCGGGGTGGGACCCGACCGCTCAGAAGTCTCGACCTCGCGGGTCCTGAGCTGGCGTGGCGGAGCCTGCGACGACGCGCCGTCGAAGGGCGACGGGAGCGGTGCCGCCCGACGCTCCAGATACTGGTCGATCCCCCGCGGCAGATTGGTCAGCTTCTCATCACCGAACAGTGCCCACGTCGAGTCACAGATGCGCTCGATCAAGTAGCGGTCGTGGCTGATCACCACGAGGGTCCCGGCCCAGGAGTCGAGCAGATCCTCCAGCTGCTGCAGGGTGTCGATGTCGAGGTCGTTGGTCGGCTCGTCGAGCAGCAGCACGTTGGGTTCGGCCATCAGCACGCGGGTGAACTGCAGACGACGGCGCTCGCCGCCGGACAGGTCGCCGATCGGCGTACGCTGCCGCGCCGGCGAGAAGCCGAGACGTTCGGCGAGCTGGCTGGCCGACAGCTCCTTGTCGCCGAGCATGATGTGTCCGGCGACCTCCTCGACGGCATCGAGTACGCGCATCGACTCGTCGAGGTCGTCGAGTTCCTGCCGCAGCCAGCCGAGTTCGACGGTCTTGCCCACGACCCGCCGCCCCGGGGTCACCGGCACCTCCCCGGCCAGGGCGCGCAGCAGCGTCGTCTTCCCCGAACCGTTGACGCCGACCAGGCCGATCCGTTCCCCCGGCGCGAGGCGCCAGGTGGTGTCGTCGAGCAGGGTGCGGCCGGGGGTGCCGTCCGCGCTCGACGGCGCGTCGAGGTGCGCGTTCTCCAACTCGATCGCCACCCGCCCGAGCCGCCGCTTGGCGAACGCGGAGAGCGTCACCGTGTCACGCGGCGGCGGCACGTTCGCGATCAGTCTCTCGGCCGCCTCGATGCGGTACTTCGGCTTCGAGGTCCGCGCCGGAGCGCCGCGCCGCAGCCAGGCCAGTTCCTTGCGGGCGAGGTTGCGGCGCCGTTCCTCGGCGGCGTCGGCCAGCCGTGAACGTTCGGCGCGCGCGAACACCCAGTCGTTGTAGCCGCCCTCGTACTCGTCGACGCGGCCGGAGTGGACCTCCCAGGTCCGGGCGGCGACGGTGTCGAGGAACCACCGGTCGTGGGTCACGACCACCAGCGCGCTGCGGCGGGCCTTGAGATGCTCGGCGAGCCAGGCCACGCCCTCGATGTCGAGGTGGTTGGTCGGCTCGTCGAGGATCAGCAGATCGGCGTCGGTCACCAGCGCGGCGGCCAGCGCGACGCGCCGCCGCTGCCCACCGGACAGCTCCTGCACCTGACGGTCGAGGATGTCGTCGACGCCGAGCCCGGCCAGGATCCCGCGAACCCGAGCGTCCGACGCCCACTCGTGCTCGGGGGTGTCCGCCCCCAGGACCACCTCGGACACCGTGGCGCCGGACGGCAGCTCGCCGCGCTGGGTCACCGTCACCATCCGCAGGCCGCCGACCCGGGTCACCCGGCCGGAGTCCGGCTCGGTGATCCCGGCGAGCAGTTCCAGGAGCGTCGTCTTGCCGCCGCCGTTGAGGCCGACGACGCCGATCCGCTCACCTTCGTGCACGCCGACGCTCACCTCGTCGAGCAGCGGCTTGATGCCGAAGCTCTTACTCACCTTCTCGGCGATCACCAGCGAGGTGTTGGTGCCCGCGGCCATGGTTCTCCATTCGTTTCGTCCAGCAGGTCGTTTCGTCAAGCAGGGAATGCGGCGGTCAGTGCGCCGGGATGAGGCGCGCGCCCGGGACCGGCCCGTGCGCGGTGCGCACCGCCTTGGCGACGCCCAGCCCGGACAACTCGGTCGCCACCGAGATGGCGGCGTCCTCGCCGTCGCACAGGAACACGCAGGTCGGGCCCGAGCCGGAGACGATCCCGGCGAGCGCGCCGGCCTCGCCGCCGGCGCGCAGGGTCCGCCGCAGCCGCGGCTGCAGGGAGAGCGCGGCCGGCTGCAAGTCGTTGTGCAGCAGCGGCGCCACCGCGTGCACGTCACCGGAGGCGAGCGCCACGATGAGTTCGTCCGGCCGCTCCGGTGGCGGCACCGTCTCCCCGCGACCGGCCCGGAGCCGGTCGAGTTCGTGGTAGACGGCCGGGGTGGAGAGCCCGCCCTTCGCCGCCACGATCACCCAGTGCAGTTCGCCGCGGTGCAGCACCGGCAGCAGTTCTTCACCGCGGTTGGTACCGAGGGCCGCGCCGCCGAGAAGGCTGAACGGCACATCGCTGCCCAGGCTCGCGGCGAGGTCGTGCAGTTCCTCGCGGTCCAGATCCAGCCGCCACAGCCGCGCGGCGGCCAGCAGTGCCCCGGCCGCGTCCGCGCTGCCGCCGGCCATGCCCCCGGCGACGGGGATCTGCTTCTCGATCTCGATGGCCACCTGCGGGTCGGGCACCTGGGCGTATTCGGCGATCGCCGCGACCGCGCGGGCCGCGAGATTGGTGGCGTCGGCGGGCACGTCGTGCTGACCTTCGCCACGCACGGTCACCGAGAACTCGTCGGCGGCGCGCACGGTCACGTCGTCGTACAGCGAGAGCGCGCAGAAGACGGTGTTCAGTTCGTGGTAGCCGTCCTCGCGGAGCGGGCCCACCCCGAGGTGCAGGTTGATCTTGGCCGGGACGCGCGCCGTCGCGCCGCCCATCATCGCGTCGCCACCGGATCGGTGCCCGCCGCCCGCGCCAGCCGGACGAAATCGGCGACGTCGAGCCGCTCGCCCCGGATTCCGGGATCGATGCCGGCCTCGCGCAGCAGTTCCTCCGCGCGCGGGGCGCCGCCGGCCCAGCCGGCCAGCGCCGAACGCATGGTCTTGCGGCGTTGTGCGAACGCGGCGTCGATGACGGCGAAGGTCGCCGCCCGCTGCGCCTCGTCGGTGCCGAACGGATCCCGCCGGTCGATCCGCACCAGCCCCGACTCGATCTTCGGTTCCGGCCAGAACACGTTGCGGCCGATCGCCCCGGCGCGTTTGACGTCGCCGAAGTAGCGCGCCTTGACGCTCGGCACCCCGTAGATACGGCCCCCGGGGCCGGCGGCGAGCCGGTCGGCGACCTCGGCCTGCACCATCACCAGCACGGTGCGCAGCGTCGGGAAGTGCGTCATCAGGTGCAGGATCACCGGCACGGCGACGTTGTACGGCAGGTTCGCCACCAGCGCGGTCGGCGTCACGGGGAGGTCGGCGGGCAGCACCGTCATCGCGTCGGCGGTCACCACGTCGAAGTCGGCGGCCCGCCCGGGGGCGAACTCGGCGATGGTCCGCGGCAGACGCGCGGCGAGCACGGGATCGATCTCGACGGCGACCACCCGGCCCGCGGTCTCCAGCAGTGCCAGCGTCAGCGAACCGAGACCCGGGCCCACCTCGAGCACCACGTCGTCGGGGCCGACCCCGGAGGTGGCGACGATACGGCGCACCGTGTTGGCGTCGTGCACGAAGTTCTGGCCGAGCTGCTTGGTGGGCCGGACGCCGAGTTCGGCGGCCAGGCCGCGGATCTGCCCCGGGCCGAGGAGCCGAACGCCCGCTATGTCACTCACCAGAGCATTGTGTCAAACAGTGTCAGCGCAGACCCAGTCGCGAGGTGCACAGCGGCCAGGCGCCCCAGCCCTGCGCGGCCTGGACCTTCTTGGCGATGGCGATCTGCTCCTCGCGCGTCGCGAGGTCCGCGCGCGGCGCGTACTCCTGGCCGCCGAACGAATCCCAGGTGCCCTGGGTGAACTGGATGCCGCCGTAGAAGCCGTTGCCGGTGTTGATGGCCCAGTTGCCGGTGGACTCGCACTGCGCGATCGCGTCCCAGACGCCGAACGGCTCGTGCGGGGCACCCGGCTTGGTGCCGATGCGGACGGTGGCCGGCTGCGGGGCGACGAGGACCTTCTCGCCGACCTTCTCGCGCTTGGTGACCTTGCCGTTCACGGTCGTGACGTTGTACGTGACGGTGGCCTTGCCCGGGGTACCCGGCTTCACGACGACCTTCTTGCCGTTGATCAGCGTCGGGTCCTCGGTCTTGGTCTCCGGCGGCGCGACCTTCTCGTCGACGGTCTTCTGCTCGGTCCGGATACGGGTCACCTTGATGGTCATGCCCTTGGTGACCGGCGTGCTCGCGGCGGGCACCACCTTGTCGGTGGGCGCCAGCGGCTTCCCGATGCGCTCGAACAGGTCGCCGACGGTCTTCGCCGCGACGACGGTGCGCTCGGTCTTGCCCGCGTCGGTGAGCACCACCGACTTGGGCAGGATCACGTCGACGTCGCCGCCGCTCACCGGCACCCGATGGTCCAGCGAGGTGCTGACGGCGGCCTGGGTCAGGCCCTGCTCGGCGAGGATCTCGCCGACGTTGTTCTTGTGGGTCTTCACGATCTCCGGCTTGCCGTCGACCGTGAGCTCGACGCTCTTGAGCCGGTCGACGACGACGGTCTGGCCGTCGTGCGGCATGCTCGACAGCGCGACGTTCACCTTGTCGCCCGACTTCGGCTGGACGCCGTGGGCCTCGAGGACGTCGCCCACCGAGAAGGCCATGGTGGAGACCTCGCGGCTCTGACCGTCGATCGTCAAGGTCAGTTCCTTGTGCATGACGGCGCCGGTGGCGCCGCCGGCGGCGACGGTGAACAGCAACGCGCCGGTGACGACGCGGGCGCTGACCGAGTTGGTCGCATTGATGCGCGTGAAAACTGACAAGAAAATCTACCTGCTTACCACTCAAGCCCGCCGTCCCGACCGGCGGGCCCCCGAAAAGGGATCACAGTACGGTAACGAACAGACCGTCGTTACCGCAACGGCATCCCGTACGCCCGTCGGGCATTGGCCCCCAGGATCTGGGCCATCCGTTCGGGAGACACGCCCCGGACATCCGCCAGACACCGGGCCGTGTACGGCACGCAATACGACTGATTCGGCTGGCCACGGTAGGGATGCGGGGTGAGGAACGGCGCGTCGGTCTCCACCAGGATCTGCTCGTCCGGGGTGAGTGACGCGGCCTGCCGCAGCTCACCCGCGTTGACGAACGTCACAGTCCCGGAAAAGCTCAGCAGGTAGCCGCGGTCGATGCATTCGCGGGCGATCGGCACATCCCCGGAGAAGCAGTGCATGATCACCGTCTCCGGCGAACCCTCGGCCGCGAGCACGTCGAGCAGGTCGCGGTCGGCGTCCCGGTTGTGGATCATCAGCGGCTTGCCCGAGCGCTTGGCCAGCTCGATGTGCCAGGCGAAGACGTCCTTCTGGGTGGCCGGATCGGCGCAGGTGTCCGAATGCACCGTCCAGTAGTAGTCGAGGCCGGTCTCGCCGATCGCGACGACCCGCGGATCGGCCGCCATCTCCTCCAGTTCGGCGCGCGCCGCGTCGTCCAGGTCCGCCGCATGGGTCGGGTGCAGGCCGACGGCCGCGAAGACCCGCGGGTCCCAGTGCGCGGCGGCCACCGCCCAGCGGGCGTCGACCATGTCGTCGGCGACGGTCACCACCTGCTCCACACCGGCCCGCTCGGCGTGATCCATGATCTCGGCGACGGACTCGGCGGTCCGCCCGCCGCACGACGCGAGGTGGGTGTGCGCGTCGACCAGCCCGGGCAGCGGTTCCGGGTCCGGCGGCGGCTCCCGGCGCTTGCGGCGCTTGATCTCCTTGGCCGACAGCTCCTTGCTCTCGTCGCTCACAGGTCGACCGTCCCGGCGATCACCGACGCGCACCGCCCGCCGATCCAGATCTGGTCGCCGTCGTCCGTGACGCTCACCCGGCCGGTGCGGCCGAGCGCGGTCCCCTGCGCGGCCACGTACGACGACGGAACCAGCCCCCCGCCGCGCAGCCAGACCGCGATCCCGGCGTTCAGGCTGCCGGTGACCGGGTCCTCCGGCACGCCGACGCCGGGGATGAAAGCGCGGACCTCGTAGTCGACGCCGTCGGGGCCGGCACCCGCCCGCCACGGCCCGACCACACCGACGAAGTCCTCCGGGCCCAGCGCGCCCATGTCCGGGCGCAGATCGAGGACGGTCTGGCCGTCGTCGAGCAGCAGCGCCAGCCACGGCGGACCGTTGCTGACCCAGTTCGCGGCTACCACATCCGAGGGTCGCAGGCCCAGGGCGTCGCGGACGCGGTCGAGATCGGCGTCGTCGACCGGGCCGCTGCGGGTCAGCGGCGGTGCGACGAACGCATAGCGGTCGGCGGCGGCGTCGTGCCGCACGGTGACCAGCCCGATACCGCATTCCTGAACCAGGTCGGCGCCCGCGGAGTCGCGGCGGCGCGGAGTCCCGCCGGCCGCCAGCCAGGCGTGCGCCGAACCGAGGGTGGGGTGCCCGGCGAACGGCAGTTCGCCGCCGGGGGTGAAGATCCGCAGCCGGTAGTCGGCCTCGCCGGTGGTCGGCGGCAGCACGAACGTGGTCTCCGACAGGTTGGTCCAGCGCGCGAAGCGGGCCATCTCGTCGTCGGTCAGATCCGCCGCATCGCACACCACCGCGACCGGGTTGCCGCTCGCCGGTCCGTCACCGAAAACATCCACCTGAAAGAATCGCCGCTCAGTCACCCGGCACAGCGTATCCGGTGCGGGTAGCGTTTCCGATTGTGCTCGGACTACCACCTGCGATCACCGTCCTGCTCTTCGATCTGGACGGTGTGCTCACCACGACCGCGACGCTGCACATGACCGCCTGGCGGGATGCGTTCAACGACTTCCTGCGACCGCGCGGCGGCGCGCCGTTCACCGATCAGGACTACCTCGACTACGTCGACGGCCGCCCCCGCATCGACGGCGTCCGGAGCTTCCTGGCGTCCCGGAACATCACGGTCGACGACGCCGTGGTCGACCAGATCGCGGACAGCAAGAACGCCGCCTTCATCGCGAGTCTGGAGCGCGACGGGGTGACGCCCTACCCGGGTTCGGTGCGCTACCTCGACGCGGCACGCGCGGCGGGGCTGCGCATCGCGGTGGTGACCTCCAGCAAGAACGGTGCGCTGGTGCTCGACGCCGCGGGGCTGACCGGCTACGTGGAACAGCGGGTGGACGGCAACACCATCGTCGCCGAGGGACTGAACGGCAAGCCCGCGCCCGACTCGTACCTGCGCGGCGCCGAACTGATGGGGGTGCCTCCGGAACAGGCCGCCGTGTTCGAGGACGCCATCTCGGGGGTCCAGGCGGGCGCCGCCGGGCACTTCGGCTACGTTGTCGGGATCGATCGCGTGGGCGGCACCCAGGCCGACGCGATGCGAGCAGCCGGCGCCGACGTCGTCGTCGACGATCTCCACGACCTTCTCTCCGAGTAGCCAGGAGGCCTGTCCCATGGTCGACACCCCGACCCACAGCACGCACGGCGACACCGCCAGCCACACCGACCCGACGAACGTCCCGCAGCACGGCGTCCACCCGGTGCACGGTTTCGACATCAATCCCTGGCAGCTGTGCTGGCGCGGGATGGACGTCGACATGATCGGCCGGACCGAGACGCTGTTCGCGCTGTCCAACGGCCACATCGGGCTGCGCGGCACCTTCGAGGAGGGTGAGCCGGTGGACCAGCCGGGCACCTACCTCAACGGCTTCTTCGAGGCCCGCGACCTGCCGTACGCGGAGAGCGGCTACGGCTATCCCGAGTCCGGGCAGACCGTGGTCAACGTGACCGACGGCAAGATCATCCGCCTGCTGGTGGAGGACGAGCCGATGGATCTGCGCTACGGGCGGACCGTCGACCACGAGCGGGTCCTCGACTTCCGCACCGGCACACTGCGGCGCAGCACGCTGTGGACGTCGCCGACCGGGCGCACCGTCCGCATCCGCAGCGAACGGCTGGTGAGTTTCACCAAGCGGACCATCGTCGCCACCCGCTACGAGGTGGAGCCGATCGGCGAGGACATGAAACTGGTGCTGCAATCCGATCTGCTGGCCAACGAGCCGGTGCCGCTCCCCGGCAACGACCCCCGGCTGGCCGCCGCGCTCGACGCGCCGCTGGTCCCGGCGCTGGCCGACTGCGAGGGAACCTCGGCGGTCCTGGTGCACCACACCAAGCGTTCGGGCCTGACGGTGGCCGCGGCGATGGGTCACGAACTCGATGTGCCCGGCAACGCCGACGTCTTCGTCCGGGCCGACGGCGACCTGGCCCGGATGACGGTCGCGGCGGCCGTCCCGCAGGGCAGCAAGCTGGTGCTGACCAAGTACGTCGCCTACGGCTGGTCGGCGCGGCGCTCGGTCCCCGCGCTCCGCGCCCAGTCCGAGGCCGCCCTCGCGATGGCGGCCGAGACCGGCTGGGATGCGCTGAAGGCCGAGCAGGCCGAGTTCCTCGACGAGTTCTGGCGCGATGCCGACATCGAGATCGACGGCGACCCCGAATTGCAGCAGGCGATCCGGTTCTCCCTGTTCCACGTGCTGCAGGCCGGCGCCCGCGGCCAGTCCCGGCAGATCCCGGCGAAGGGGCTCACCGGCCCCGGCTACGACGGCCACACGTTCTGGGACACCGAGAGCTTCGTGCTGCCGATGCTCACCTACACGGTGCCCGGCGCGGCCGGCGAGGAACTGCGCTGGCGGCACGCCACGCTCGACAAGGCCAAGGCCCGCGCCGCCGAACTCGCCCAGCACGGCGCCATGTTCCCGTGGCGCACCATCGACGGCGACGAGTGTTCGGGCTACTGGCCGGCCGGCACCGCGGGCGTGCACGTGTCCGCGGACATCGCCAACGCGACGGGCCGCTATCTGCGCGCCACCAACGACGAGGCCTTCGAGGTCGAGTGCGGCGTGGAACTGCTCGTGGAGATCGCCCGCTTCTTCGCCGGCTTCGGCCACCACGACACGGCCGGCCGCTTCCGCATCGACGGGGTCACCGGACCGGACGAGTACACCGCCATCGTCAACAACAACGTGTTCACCAATCTCGCTGCGCAGCAAGCGCTTCGGGACGCGGTGGCCGTCGTGCACCGGCAGCCGTCGGTGGCCCGGGAACTCGGCGTGACCGACGACGAGGTGACGTTCTGGGCGTCGTGCGCCGATCACATGACCATCCCGTACGACGAGGCGCACGGCGTGCATCAGCAGTGCGAGGCCTTCACCCTGCTCGACGAGTGGGATTTCGAGGCCTCCCGCGACAAGTACCCGCTGCTGCTCAACTACCCGTACTTCGACCTGTACCGCAAGCAGGTGGTGAAGCAGGCCGATCTGGTGTTCGCGACCTATCTCTTCGGCGACAGCTTCACCGCCGAGGAGAAGCGCGCGGTGTTCGACTACTACTACCCGATCACCGTGCGCGACTCGTCGCTGTCGGCGTGCTGCGAGGCCGTGGCCGCCGCGGAGGTCGGCTACCTGGATCTGGCCTACGACCTGATGTGCGAGTCGGTGTTCACCGATCTGCACGACCTACACAACAACGTGTCGTCGGGCCTGCACATCGCGGCGCTGGCCGGCGCCTGGACCGACTGCGTCGCCGGTTTCGGCGGGATGCGCGACTTCGGCGGCAACATCACCTTCGCGCCGCGGCTGCCGTCCCGGCTGAACTACATGTCGTTCCGGATGCTGATCCGGGAGTCGCGGATCGTCGTCGCGGTCGACACCGACCAGGCCACGTACCGGCTGCTCGACGGCCCGCCGATCGAGCTGGCGCACTTCGGTGAACGGTTCACGCTGAGCGATGTTCCGGTGACCAAGCCGATCCCGGCGATCGAGCCGGGCACGCCGCCGGAGCCGCCGATCGCCTGCGCCCCCTACCGCCGGTAATCTGTGACGCACTATGCGCCCCCCCTTCTACATCACCACCGCCATCGCCTACCCGAACGGTGTGCCGCACATCGGGCACGCCTACGAGTACATCTCGGCGGATGCGCTGGCCCGGTTCAAGCGGCTCGACGGCTACGACGTCCGGTTCCTCACCGGCACCGATGAGCACGGCCAGAAGATGCAGCAGACGGCCGAGAAGGAAGGCATCGGCACCGCCGAGCTCGCGCGCCGCAACTCGGACCGTTTCCAGGACCTGCAGGAGCGACTGGGGTCGTCGTTCGACCGCTTCATCCGCACCACCGACGACGACCACCACCGCGCCAGCCAGGCCATCTGGCAGCGCATGGTCGACGCCGGGGACATCTACCTCGACTCCTATTCGGGCTGGTACGACGTCCGCGACGAGACCTTCGTGGTCGAGGACGACACCCGGGTCGACGACGACGGCAACCGCGTCGCCGTCGAGAACGGGCACGTGCTGACCTGGACGGAGGAGCAGACCTACTTCTTCCGGCTCTCGGCCTACCAGGACAAGTTGCTGGCGCTGTACACCGAGCATCCCGAGTTCATCGGGCCGGACGTGCGCCGCAACGAGGTGGCGAGCTTCGTCGCCGGCGGCCTGAACGACCTGTCCGTCTCGCGCACCACCTTCGACTGGGGGGTGCCGGTCCCGGACGGCGACGGCCACGTGATGTACGTCTGGGTCGACGCCCTCACCAACTATCTGACCGGCGTGGGCTTCCCCGACGACCCCGAGACCTTCGCGCGCTACTGGCCTGCCGACCTGCACATCATCGGCAAGGACATCATCCGGTTCCACTGCGTGTACTGGCCGGCGTTCCTGATGAGCGCGGGGATCGAACTGCCCAAGCGGGTCTTCGCGCACGGCTTCCTGTTCAACAAGGGCGAGAAGATGAGCAAGTCGACCGGCAACGTGATCGACCCGAACTCGCTGATCGACCGGTTCGGCGTCGACCCGGTGCGCTTCTTCTTCCTGCGCGAGGTGAGCTACGGGCAGGACGGGTCGTACTCGACGGAGGCCATCGTCACCCGGATCAACGCCGATCTGGCCAACGAGTACGGCAATCTGGCGCAGCGCACGCTGAGCATGATCGGCAAGTACTTCGACTCGGCCGTTCCGGAGCCGGGCGAGTTCACCGCCGACGACCGCGCGCTCCTCGACGCCGCGGGCACCCTGCTGGGTACCGTCCGGGGACACTTCGACGCCCAGGCCATCCACCTCGGTCTGGAAGCGCTGTGGTCGACGCTCGCCGACACCAACCGCTACATCTCCGCGCAGGAGCCGTGGAAGCTGGCCAAGACCGATCTGGAGCGCACCGCCACCGTGCTGTATGTGTGCGCCGAGGTGATCCGCATCGTCACGCTGCTCGCCCAGCCGGTGATGCCGACCGCGACGGGCACCGTCCTCGACCTGCTCGCCGTGGGCGACGACGACCGCGACTTCGCCGCGCTCGACAAGCGCCTGCTTCCGGGCACCCCGCTGCCCAAGCCTGCACCGGTCTTCCCCCGCGTCGAACTCCCCACCGCCGACTGAGCCTCGCGTCACGATGGTCCTTTCGACACGCCGACTCACTTCGTTCGCCGGCGGCTCAAGGGGCTGTCGACCCCGAGCCCGCCCCGGCGGCGAGGAACGCAGTGACCCGAAGCGGGCCCTTACGGTGAGGAACGCAGTGACCCAAGCCCGTTGAACCGGTGAGAAATGCAATGACCCAAGCCCGTTGAACCGGTGAGAAATGCAATGACCCAAGCCCGTTGAACCGGTGAGGAATGCAGTGACCCAAGCCCGTTGAGCCGGTGAGAAACGCAGTGACCCAAGCCCGTTGAGCCGGTGAGGAACGCAGTGACCAAGCCCGTTGAGCCGGTGAGGAACGCAGTGACCAAGCCCGTTGAGCCGGTGAGGAACGCAGTGACGAACCGTGTCGAAACGCCGCCCTTTGAGCCGGGCCGACGAAGGAGGCCCGTGTCCCGCCACTTGTGCCGGGCCGACGAAGGAGGCCCGTGTCGAAAGGCACCCCCGTGACGAACCGTGCCGAAACGCCGCCCGCACTGGACCTCTTCCGCGCCCTCACCGCACGCACCGAGGCCGACGGCCGCCCCGGTCCCGCCGCCCTGATCGGCGACTGGTGCGACGGCGATGCGGTGATCGCGCCGTCGATCGAGATCGTCCCGGGCCTGCGCCCGCCCGACCGGCCGGACCGGTTCTGGCTCGGCTACCTGGGCTTTCCCGTGCACGGCGACGCCGGCCCGCTCCCCGAGGTCGCGGGCGGCCTGACCGACGGGATGCTGATCCTGCGCGACGGTGACTGGTCGTGGGAGTCCCCGGCCGGCGCGCCCCTCCCCGCCTGGGTCGCCCAGACTCTCGAAGTGCCGAATCGGGGCTCACCGGGAAGCCCGACTCCGCACTTCGCCGACACCGCTCCGCCCGGGTGGACCGCCACCTGGACCCCGCCCGACCGCGACCCCCACCTGGAAGCCGTCGCGGCCTGCCGCGAGGCGATCGCCGCCGGCGAGGTGTACCAGGC
The DNA here is from genome assembly GCF_052036135.1 of Gordonia marina. NCBI lineage: Bacteria > Bacillati > Actinomycetota > Actinomycetes > Mycobacteriales > Gordoniaceae > Gordonia > Gordonia marina. Next base: position 141,621 of record NZ_JBPSDN010000002.1, on the reverse strand, counting down.
CTGCATCTGCACCCGGTTCACCGGCTCACTCGACGGCCGCCCGCACGACTATTTCGCCGATCTCGCCGCGGCCACCACCCCCGCGAAGGCCGCCTTCCTGCACGGTGAGTGGGGCTCGGTGGCGAGTCTGTCCCCCGAATCGTTCCTGTCCCGGCGGGGCGGACGCGTCACGTCGTCGCCGATCAAGGGCACCGTGCCGCGCGACGTCGACCCGCTGGTGCTCGCCGCGTCGGCCAAGGACGTCGCCGAGAACGTGATGATCGTCGATCTGGTGCGGAACGACCTCGGGCGGGTCGCCGCCACCGGCAGCGTCACCGTTCCCGACCTGCTCACGGTGGTCGGCGCACCCGGTGTCTGGCATCTGGTCTCCACCGTCGCGGCGACGCTCGCGGAGACCGTCGGCAACGACGATCTGCTGGCCGCGACCTTTCCCCCGGCGTCGGTCACCGGCACGCCGAAGATCCGGGCCGCGGAGCTGATCGCGGAGTGGGAGCGTGATCCGCGCGGGGTCTACTGCGGCGCCGTCGGCGTCGCCGGCCCGGACGGCCTCCTCGACCTGAACGTCGCGATCCGGACCGTGGCGATCACCCCGGACGGCACCATGGCCCTCGGCGTCGGCGGCGGCATCACCTACGACAGCGACCCGACCGCCGAATGGCAGGAGTGCCTGGACAAGGCGGCCTCGATCGTCACTCGCGGCGGGCGGTGAGCACCGCCTCGTAGATCTCGCGGCGGCTGAACGGAGTCCCGGCGGCGGCCTGCTCGCACGCGTCCTTGAGGCGCGTCCCGGCATCGGCGAGCGCGGCCGCACGAGCCACCACCGAGTCGAGGTCCGCCTCGTCGTCGACGGCGGAGGCCCCGGCGATCACGACGGTGATCTCCCCCCTCACGCCCCCGGCGGCCCACTCGGCGAGGTCGGCGAGGCCGCCGCGGCGCACCTCCTCGTAGGTCTTGGTCAGTTCGCGGCACACCGCGCCACGCCGGTCGGGGCCGAGCACCTGCGCCGCATCGGACAGCGTCTGCGCCAGGCGATGCGGCGATTCGAAGAAGACCACCGTGCGCGGCTGCGTGCGCAGGGACGCGAGCCAGTCGCGGCGGGCACCCGGTTTGCGCGGCGCGAAGCCGTCGAAGCAGAAGCGTTCGGAGGGCAGCGCGGACAGCGCCAGCGCGGTGGTGACGGCCGACGGGCCCGGCAGGCAAGTGACCCGCAGTCCGGCGTCGGCGCACGCGGCGACCAGCCGGAATCCCGGATCGCTGACCGACGGCATCCCGGCGTCGGTGATCAGCAGCACCGTCGCCCCGCCGGCGATCGCCTCGACGAGTTGCGGTGCGCGCTGCGCCTCCACGTGGTCGTAGTAGCTGACCAGCCGGCCGCCGATGGTCACGTCCAGCGCGGCCGCGAGCGAGCGTGCCCGGCGGGTGTCCTCGGCGGCCACGATGTCCGCCGAACCGAGCGCTTCACGCAGCCGCGGCGACGCATCTCCGGCCTGCCCCATCGGTGTCCCGGCCAACACCAGTGCTCCACTCACCTGCACCAAGCTACCCGTCCTCTACCATCGGCCTGGTGAGTCCCGCCGTCGCCGATCGCGCCACCGTCCTGCCCCGGGCGCGCGTCGAAGACCTCGGCACGGCACCCGGCCCGGAGATCCCCGAACCGGTCTTCGGCGCCACCGATCGGCTGCGCGGCACCATCGTCGGCGCCGTCATCACGATCCTCGCGGTGATCACCCGGTTCTGGGACCTGAGCGATCCGACCGACCAGGGCACCCCGGTGTTCGACGAGAAGCACTACGTCCCGCAGGGCTGGCAGGTGCTGACCGGCGGCGGCTGGATCGAGGACAATCCGGCGTACGGCCTGGCGGTGCACCCGCCGGTCGGCAAATGGATGATCGCCGCCGGTGAGGCGATGTTCGGCTACGGCCCGGTAGGCTGGCGGTTCGCCGCCGCCGTCTCCGGGGTGATCATCGTCCTGGCGGTCTATCTGACGACGCGCCGGCTGAGCCGCTCGACGCTGATCGGCGCGCTCGCCGGCCTGTTCGCGATCTGCGACGGCGTGCTGTTCGTGCAGTCCCGCATGGGCATGCTCGACATCTTCCAGGCCCTCTGGCTGGTGCTGGCCTTCGCGTGCCTGATCGCCGACCGCGACCAGGTCCGGGCCCGGCTGCACCGCGCGTACGTCGAAGGCCGGATCGGCGACAGCCCGCTCGGCCCGCGACTGGGCTTCCGCTGGTACCGCTTCACCGCCGGAGTGATGCTCGGGCTGGCGCTCGGCACCAAGTGGTCGGGCATCGTCTTCTTCGCGGCCCTGTCCCTCGGGTTCGACGTCGCCGCGCGCAAGGCGTACCACGTGCCGAAACCGTGGAAGGGCACGCTGCTGCGCGACGTCCCGGCGGGCCTGGCCTCGCTGGCGGCGCTGCCCGTGGCGATCTACCTCGCGACCTTCGCCGCGTGGTTCCGCTCGGAGAGCTCGGTGTACCGCTACGTGGTGGGCACCGAGGTCGGCACCGGCGGACCGTTCTCCTGGGTGCCGGCCGCCCTCCGGTCGTTCTGGTACTACGAGAGCGGCATCCTGCAGTTCCACGAGGGCCTGACCAACGCGGCGGGCAATCATCATCCGTGGGAATCCAAGCCGTGGACCTGGCCGATGGGCCTGCGTCCGATGCTGTACGCCATCTCGTACGGCCCCGATCAGTGCGGTGGCAGCGACTGCATCCGCGCCCAGATGCTGGTCGGCACCCCTGCCCTGTGGTGGCTCTCGATCCCGATGCTCGTCTGGGGGCTGTGGCGGATGATCGGCCGCCGCGACTGGCGGTACGCCGCCGTGCTCACCGCGTACGGCGCCGGGATGCTGCCGTGGTTCGCGTCCATCGACCGGCAGATGTACTACTTCTACGCGACGGCCTTCGCCCCGTTCCTGGTGATGGGGCTGGCGCTGTGCTGCAGCGACGTGCTGGCGAGCGCGTCGAAGGGCAGATATTCGCAGACCCGGGTACTCGCGATCCTCGCCGTCTCGGTCTATGTGGCGCTGGTGGTGGCGAACTTCGCCTTCCTCTGGCCGATCCTGACGGGGGCGCCGGTCTCCAACGACTTCTGGAACTCCGAACTCTGGCTGCCGAGCTGGACCTGACCGGCCCCCGGCCGCGGGACTACTCCGCGAGCACGATGCCGATGCTGGTCATCGCCCAGATCAGGAAGATCACCAGCAGCAACCACATTCCGCCCTGCCAGATCTGCCAGTGACCGCCGGCGCGCCACCACCCGTAGGCCCGGGAGCCGGTCACCAGCGCACCGATCAGGACGACGGCCGGGGCGGCCAGCAGCAGGACCGTCGCCGGCACACCGGATGACGCGGCACCGGTGACCGCGATCGCCGCGGCGAGACCGAGCGTCACGATCACCGAAACCGCCATCTCGCGCAATTCGCCGCGCGGCAGCCGGGGTTCCAGGTCGTCGTCTCCGGGCTGTTGCTGGGGCACGGCCGGGCGATCCTGCGTGTTCACACCTACGCAGAATACGCGTAGAGCAGAAAGTCCTTCCGTCCGTGCATCCGCGCTGCGCTTGGGACAGAATGAGGTCAAGGCTTCTGACGGATGCACACCGGAGGTGTCCGGGCCGCGGGTAATCGAGGATGTGGAACTCACGATGAGCGTGATTCTTGTCGGTGTAGACGGTTCGGCCGAAGCGGTCAACGCGGTGCGCTGGGCGGCACAGACCGCCGCGCTGGAGGGCGCCGACCTCAAAATCGTCTCGGCCTACACGACCACCACGAGCGACTACGCTCCCGGGCTGGTGATCCCGCAGGACGTGATCGACGCGATCCGCGGTGAGGTCAGCAAGTACGTGCAGGATGCCGCCAAGGTCGCCGAGGAAGCGGCGCCCGGCATCACCATCCACGGCTCCATCGCCGAGGGCGACGCCGCGCACGTGATGATCGACTTCTCCGAGAGCGCCGAGATGGTGGTGCTCGGCAGCCGCGGCCTGGGCGGGCTGAAGGGTCTGTTCCTCGGCTCGGTGAGCACCAGCGTCGCCGCGCACGCCAAGTCCAAGGTCGTGATCGTGCCGACCGAGGCCAAGCTGAGCGACGGCCCCGTCGTGGTCGGCGTCGACGACTCGAAGATCAGCGACCCGGCCGTCGCCGAGGCCTACCGCCAGGCCGACCTGCGCAAGGCCGAGCTGATCGCCGTGCACACCTGGACCCCGCTCGACGCCGACGCCCTGCACGGCTTCGGACTGAGCGCCGAGGAGATCCAGGAGATGAGCGAGCAGGCCATCGAGGCCGTCTCCGAGCGCATGGCCGGCTACACCGAGGACTACCCGGATGTCCCGGTCAAGCGCGTGGTGATCCCCGAGGAGCCCGGCAAGGCCATCCTCGACGCGGCCGGCGATTCCGCGTCGCTGATCGTCATGGGCAGCCGCGGCCGCGGCGGCTTCACCGGCCTGCTCCTGGGTTCGCGCAGCCAGAAGGTGCTGCACAACGCCCAGGTGCCGGTGATGATCGTGCGCCACCACTGAAACACCTTCCACGCGGCCTCTGGGTCCTGCTGGCGGCCAATGTCGTCATCGCCCTCGGCTATGGACTGATCGCCCCTGCGCTGCCGCTGTTCGCGGACACCTTCGGGGTGTCCCTGACGGCGGTCACCGCGGTGGTCTCGGCGTTCGCCGTGATGCGGTTGCTGTTCGCCCCCGCGACGGGGCGGCTGGTGACCGTGCTCGGCGAACGCCGGATCTATCTGACCGGTCTGGCGATCGTCGCCGCGTCCACCCTCGCGTGCGCCTTCGCGGCGAGCTACTGGCAGCTGCTCGTCTTCCGCGCCGCCGGCGGCATCGGGTCGACGATGTTCTCCGTGTCGGCGATGGCGCTGCTGATCCGGCTGGCCCCGCCGCAGATCCGCGGACGCGCCTCCGGGTACTTCTCGGCGGGCTTCCTGATCGGCAACCTCACCGGACCGCTGATCGGCGCGGCGCTCGTCGGCTATGGACTGCAACTTCCGTTCGTCGTCTACGCGGTGGCCCTGGTGATCGCGGCGATCGGTGTCGCCACCATGATGCCGCCGGTGCCCGCGCACGGGGTGGATCAGACGCCGGCGACCGCCACCGCCCCGGTCGAGACGGTCACCTTCGGCCGGGCGTGCCGCGACGACGCATACCGCGCGATCCTCGCCTCCAACTTCGCCCAGGGCTGGGCCTCGATGGGTGTGCGCATCGCCCTGGTCCCCCTCTTCGTGACCCAGGGCCTCGGTTCCTCGGATGCCTGGGCCGGCGTCATCCTGGCGTTCTACGCCGGCGGGAACATGATCGCCATTCTCACCGCGGGCCGGCTCTCCGATCGCTTCGGGCGACGCCCCGTCCTGATCCCCGGTCTCGCCATCGCGGCGGCATCGACCGCGGCCCTCGGCTACTCCCCGAACCTCGCCGTGGCGCTGGCCCTCACCACCGTCGGCGGCCTCGGTTCGGGACTGTTCGCGCCGACCCATCAGGCCGCGCTGGGCGACGTCCTCGGCATCCACCAGCGCGGCGGTTCGGCGCTCGCCGCGTACGGCATGTCGTCCGATCTGGGCGCGGTCACCGGGCCGATGGTGACCGGCGCGGTCGCCACCGCCTGGGGTTTCGGCCCCGCTTTCGTGCTGACCGGTCTGGTGTGCGCGGTCGCGCTGGCGATGTGGCTCGCGGCCCGGGAGACGCTCAGCCGCTGATGCTCAGCTCGGCGGCGTCGAGCTGGGCGAGTTCCGCGGTCAGCACCGCAGAGCTGTAGGCGCCGCGGTTGCGCAACTCCAGCAGCCGCCGGCGCTGGGCGGCGACCATCCGGCGGCGGATCCGCCGCAGTTCCTTCGCGGTCGCGATCCGGCGCTCCAGCACCTGCGCGTCGTCGTGGTCCTCGTCCTCGGGGTTCTCCAGCTCGTTCAGCAGCTCCACCTGCTGGGCGATCAGCGAGTCCTCGCCGACCACGGCCGGATCGGACAGGACCTCCCGTCCGACCTCGATCATCTCCCCGCGCAGCCGCTTCTTCTCCGCGCGCACCAGCGCGGACTGGTCAGGTAGCTTCAGGGCGCGCAGCACCGGCCCCATCAGGCCGCCCTGGATGGTCAGCGACAGCGCGGCGACGAAGAAGGCGACCAGGATCAGCAGCGCCCGGTACGGGGTGTCGGCCGGCAGCGTCTGCGCCGCGGCGAGCGTCACCACACCGCGCAGACCGCCCCACACGACCACGGTGCCCTCCCGCACCCCCATCGATTCGGTGCGGTAGTAGTCGATGTCGGCCAGCCGCCGGTCGATGATCGAGTGATACCGGCGGCCGCGGGTGTCGGCGTCCTCGAGCGGGTCGAGCGAGTCCTTCATGGCGGCGAGCGTCTGTTCGTGCGCGATGATGCGCCGGGACCGTCGTTCCAGCAGCCAGACCATCGGCACCACGAACACCCAGCGCAGCGCCAGGATCATCACCAGCGCCACCGCGGCCGGCCACAGCGCGTGCAGCCAGCTCTCGTGTTCGTGACTCACCTCGACCACCAGGGTCCACAGCTCCAGGCCCATCATCAGGAACAGCCAGCCCTCGAGAAGCACCTCGACGGTCCGCCAGTTCTGCACATCGGACTGCCGGTGCGCGGCGGTCAGGTACTTCACCGCGGACAGGCCGGACACCAGACCCGCCGCCACCGCCGCCACCAGCCCGGACGCCCCGATCAGCTCGGCCGGGATGTAGGCGATGTAGGGCAGCGTGAACGACACCGCCGTCGCCACCGCGGTGTTCCGGATCCGGGCCCGCAACCGGCCGCTGATCAAGCCGATCGCCACGCCGACGGCCACCGCCGCGATCAGCGACCACAGGAAGTTGAGCACCACGCCGCCGAACGAGATGCCGCCCGCCGTCGCCGCGATGGCCGCGCGCAGCACCACCAGGGCGCTCGCATCGTTGAACAGACTCTCCCCGGACAGCACGGTGACGATCCGGTTCGGCGCGCCGAGTCGTTTGATGGTCGCGGTGGCGACCGCATCGGTCGGACTCACGATGGCACCGAGCGCGACGCCGAAGGCGTAGTCGATGTTCGGCAGGATCGCCTCGAAGAACAGGCCGAGCACCAGCGCCGACACCACCACCAACACGATCGACAACGCTCCGATGGCCTGGAAGTCGCGGCGGAAGTCCATCACCGGCATGGCTCGCGCGGCGGCGAAGAGCAGCGGCGGCAGCACGCCGACCAGGATGATCTCCGGATCCACGTCGAATTCCGGCATCGCGGGCAGAAAGCTCACCGCCACACCCACCGCGACGAGGAGCAGCGGCGCTGCGATCCGCAGCTTGGGGGCGAGCGTGTTGGCGGCGGCGATCGCGAAGACGCACAGCACCGCGACGACAGCGATCTCTATCGGGTCCACCGCCCCATTGTGGCGGACGCCTCTTTCTTCCCGCAGATCAGATCAGATCATGACATCGCTCGTTGACAAGAACTACCCGGCCTGTCACCGTTGATTCAGAACACGTTCTCGCTGCCGGGCATGACTTGTCCGGACCGCCGAAGGGACCGACATGACCAGCACACAGCCGCGACCGATCGCGTACGAGCCGCCCGCCGACAAGGCCGGGACCGACGCCGACTACAACCAGATCGTCGAGGACCTCTCCGCCGCCTCGGTGCACCGGAATTTCGATCCCTACGTGCACATCGCGTGGGACGCCCCGGAGATGGCGATCATCCCGAACGACGAACGCTGGATCCTCGATCCCGAGGTCGACCCGGTCGGCAAGCACCCCTGGTACAAGGCCCAGCCGATCGAGAAGCAGATCGAGATGGGCATGTGGCGGCAGTCGAACGTCGCCAAGGTCGGCCTGCAGTTCGAGTCGATCCTGATTCGCGGCCTGCTGCAGTACGCCTCGAAGCTGCAGAACGGCGACAAGCGCTTCCGCTACGTGACGCACGAGTCCAAGGAAGAGTGCAACCACACCCTGATGTTCCAGGAGATGGTGAACCGGGTGGGCATGGACGTGCCCGGCATGCCGCGCTTCCTGCGGACGATCGATCCGATCATCCCGCTGTTCTCCACCATCTTCCCGTCGGTGTTCTTCTTCGGTGTGCTGGCTGGCGAGGAGCCGATCGACCACCTGCAGAAGGACTTCCTGCGGGCCGGCGCCAACGTGCACCCGGTGATGGCCGCCGTGATGGAGCTGCACGTGGCCGAGGAGGCCCGGCACATCTCGTTCGCCCACCACCACCTGCGTGAGACCATCCCCCGCCGCAGCAAGCCGACTCGGCTCGCCCTGTCGGTCACCATGCCGCTCGTCATGCGCATCCTGTGCAGCGCCATCGCGAAGCCCCCGGCCGCTTTCCCGCGCACGTTCGACATCCCGGACGACGTCTGGAAGGAGATGTTCTGGAAGTCGGAGGACTCCGAGCGCTTCCTGATCGACGTCTTCGGCGACGTCCGCATGCTCGCCGAGCAGTGCGGCCTGATGAACCCGGTCTCGCGACGGGTCTGGAAGGCCCTGGGCATCTACGGTCGCGCCTCGCGCTACCGCAGCGAGCCCGCGTACGACGCGCACTGAGCCGAAGCACCGCAAGACGCCTCGAGGCGTCTCCGATCACGAACTGAGTGACTCCATGCCCCACGTCGTCACCCAGGCATGTTGCGGCGACGCCTCGTGCGTTTACGCCTGCCCGGTCAACTGCATCCATCCGACCCCGGACGAACCCGATTTCGGCACCGCCGAGATGCTCTACATCGATCCGGACACCTGCGTCGATTGCGGCGCCTGCGTCACCGCCTGCCCGGTCGGCGCGATCTCCCCCGGCCACCGGATCCCGGAGACGCAGAAGCGTTTCGCCTCGGTGAACGCGGACCACTACCGCGATCCGTCGCCGGACGCCGTCCGGTTCCCGGTCAGCGCGCTGTGGCGCAAGCCGCTCGCGCCGATCGAGAAGCCGAGATCGCTGCACGGCACCCCCGACCCGCTCCGGGTCGCGATCGTCGGCTCCGGGCCGTCGGCCATGTACGCCGCCGACGAGCTGCTCAAGCACCGGCAGGTCCACATCACGATGTACGAGCGGCTGACCGAGCCCTTCGGTCTGGCCCGCTTCGGCGTCGCGCCCGACCATCCGGCGACCCGCAGCGTGGTGAACCTGTTCAACACGATCGCGCAGAACCCGCGCCTGCGGATCCTGCTGAACGTGGAGATCGGCCGCGACATCACGCTCGACGAACTGCGCGAGCAGAACCACGCCGTGCTCTGGGCCGGCGGCGCGCCGACCGACCGGCCGCTGGAGATCACCGGCGTCGACCTGCCCGGCGTGCAGAGCGCGACCTCGGTCGTCGGCTGGTACAACGGCCACCCCGACTTCGTCACGGCCGGCCCGCGACTGGACACCGAGCGCGCGGTCATCATCGGCAACGGCAACGTCGCCCTGGATGTCGCCCGTATCCTCACCGCGGACACCAATCGACTCGCGGTCACCGAGATATCTCTCGATGCCCTTGCGGCGCTGCGTGATTCGCAGCTCCGCGAGGTGGTCGTGGTGGCTCGCCGCGGCCCCGAGCACGCGGCGTTCACGCTGCCCGAGCTGATCGGCCTGGCCGACGGACCGGCCCGCGTCTGGGTCGACCCCGCCGACCTGGAACACGTCGACGACGACGCGGTGCACGACATCGAGACCGCCGAGAAGATCGTGCTCCTGCGCGAGATCGCGGCCGGCCCGAAGCCGGAAGAACCGTACCTGCGGCTGGCGTTCGGCCTCACCCCCGAGCGGGTTCTGGGCACCGATCGCGCCGAGGGCGTCCGCTTCCGCCGGACGACGACCGACAGCGAGTTCGCCGACCTCGACGCCGGGCTCGTCTTCACCGCGATCGGCTACCGCGGCCGCCCCGTCCCGGGCCTGCCGTTCGACGACGCGCGCGGCACCGTCGCCAACGTCGCCGGCCGGGTGGTCGCCGATCAGCATCCGGTGCCCGGTCTGTACGTGACCGGCTGGATCAAACGCGGACCGAACGGCTTCATCGGCACCAACAAGACCGACTCCACCGAGACGGTCGCGAAGCTGCTCGCCGACGCCGAAGCGGGCCTGCTGTCCCCGGCTCCGGTCGGCGTATAGCGCAGAGGCACACCGAACACAAGAGAACACCGAGATCGACCGCCCGGGCTGTGGACAGCCCGGGCGGACTCGTCCGGCCTGTGGACAGCGCCACCCACGCGGAGGCGCGATGCGCGTCAATGGGAGGACATCGCATCGACCACGGGGGTTCTCATGAGCGAGTTCGGGATCACACCGGAGCATCTGCACACCATCGCCGACACCTGGCAGCACGAGGGGCAGACCCTCACCGGGCTGCGGTTCACGCCCGGTCTCGCGCCGGCGTTCGGGTGCGCCACGCTCGACGGGCTGCTGCGGTGCGCCGAGGCCGCCGAGCAGACGTCCGGACGCCTCGGTGACGAGCTGGCGGCCCTCGGCCGCGCGGTCGGCCGCTTCAACGCGCTCACCCAGGAGTCGGACGCGGCCGCCGCCGCGGCGATCATCGGCGGCGGGTCGTGATCAGCCTCAGCGCGGTACGGGCCTGGCCGCTGGAGCAACTGGAACCGGCCACCGGCACCGTCGACCGCGGCGCCGAGTCGATCTTCGGCGGCACCGGACGCGCGCAGTCGGCCATGTCCGGCGGCGGCGACTGGATCGGCGCCACCCACGATGCCGCCGGACGTGCGATCGAGATTCAGGCGGCCCGCGGCAAGCGCCTGGTGACCGCCCTCGAGGCCGTCGCCGCGGACGGCAGGCGCGCGAGCGGCGAACTCATCCCGATGCGCTCGGAACTGCTGAAGCTGGTCGGCGCCGCCGAGGCCGCGGGCTTCACCGTGACCGACGACGGCCGGGTGACGCACACCGCGGCCGAGCGGAGCGCGGACGCGTCGTATCTGGCGGGCCGCATCACGCCGCTGCTGCACAGGATCGGCGACCTGGACGCGGAGATCGGCCGCGGCCTGACGGAGCGGGCCGGGCAGCTCACCGGACACGGCCGGCTGATCGCCGCCCCGGGCGGCGGCTGGGACATGCCGGTCGGCGCCATCGAGGCACTCAAACGCATGCCGCCGCAAGCGCGTCGCGCGTACTGGGAGTCGCTCTGGCCGGAGGAGATCGACGTCCTGCTCGCGACGCGACCGGAAACACTCGGCAACCTCGACGGCATCCCGTTCGCCGACCGGGCCCGGGCCAACAACGTGAACATCCGCGTGGCGCTGGCCGTGGAATACGCGGAGGGCCGCGGCGGCGGATCCCGCGCCCGTGAACTCGCCGATCTCCTCCGTCCGGTGCGGGGCCGCGACGGAGAACTCGTCCCCCGCACGTTCATCGCCTTCTCTCTCGCGGGCAACGGCCGCTACATCGAGCAGGTCGGCGAGCTGCATCCCGGGGTGCCCGGCGTCGGAGTGCTGATCCCGGGGACCGGCTCCCACCTCGGGAACAGCGACAAGTCACGGAGCAAGGCGGCCGAACTGGCCGCCCGCTCGGGCGCCCCGGTCTTCGTCTACTGCGACGGCGACCTGCCGCAGCGGATCGCCCCGGAGGGCGGGCACAGCACTCTGGGCGACCCGCTGGGCGTCACCGGCACCGCGGTCGACCCGGGACCGGCCGCGACGATGGGCGCCTCGCTGGTCGGCTTCGGCCGCGCCCTCGACGCCGAGATCGCCGCGCAGGCACCCGGTGCGCCGACCACCTACATCGGCCACTCGTACGGCGGTTCGGTGCTCGGCACCGCCGAGCAGTACGGTCTGCGCGCCGACAACGTCGTCTTCGCCTCCTCCGCGGGCATCGGCGTCGCCCACACGCCGTGGCACGACCCGAACCCGGACGTCCACCGCTATTCGATGACCCCGCCCGGCGATCCGATCCACGTGGCGCAGCGGTACGGCGGCGCCGTGCACGGCGGCGATCCGGACTCGGTGCCCGGCGTGCAGCGCCTGGACACCGGGTTCTACGGTCCGCACGGCAAGCATCCCGGCGCGCTGGTCGCGGGGATGGACGCGCACTCGGCGTACCTCGAAGATCCCGATTCGACCGCGTTCGGGAACCTGGTGACGATCCTCCGCGGCGAGACGCCGACCCCCTACGTCGATCGTGGGCCGGACATCCCCGGCTCCGAACGCACCGGGGAGGCTCCCTTCGGCACGGCGGGGATGCCGATCACCGCGTTCGCCGGCGCCCTGGCCGGACTCCTCGCGCACTGACGGCGCTGAGTCAGGCGAATCGGTGGATCTCACCGGCGGGCCAGCCGGGATCGCCGGTGACGGCGAAGCGGACCCAGGCGCCGTGCATGTCGTCGGCGACCCGCTGATCCGGCTCCGGTCCGGCGAGCCGCTCCGCGTCGGCGAGGTGGTCGAAGACGAACGGGATCTCCACCGCGTGGCCGGCGCGGATGTCGGCGACCGGGCTCGGGGAGTCGAACTCGAACAGGTACGTCGCCGAGTCGGCCCGCAGCTCGGCGATCGCCCGCGTCGGCAGCGCGAACGCGACCGCGGTCAGCGCCGCGCACAGCGCGTCGCCGGCCGACTCCCCCGCGGCCAGTCGGGCATCCAGGTCGGCGGTGTCCATGTTCGAGCGCAGCAGCATGCCGCGGGCCAGCTCCGGGGTCGCCATCGCGGCCACCCCCGTCGGAACCAGGAAGAAGCGGAACTCGTCGGCGTTCCAGCCGGCCAGCAGCGGCACACCGCGCCCGGCGCCCGCGGCGATCGAGGCCACCGGGACGTCCGGCAGCACCGCACCGTCGAGCACCGGGAACACCCCCATGATGCCCATGCCCTGGTCGACGACGGTGCGGCCCCAGATCGCCGGGTCCGGGTTCAGTGTCAGCTCGAGCGCCGCCTGCGTCTGCGCGGAGAGCAGCGCCTCCACCGGCAGCGAGGCGAGGCCGTCGACGTCGGCCGGGACCCCGGCGATCTCGGCGATCCGCGCCGTCACCCGGCGCGCGTCGGCGGGGTCGGCGGCGATGTGCCCGCCGCCGCTCTCCATCACCGCCTGCTGGAACAGCCCCTCGGCCAGTGGCGAGGAGAGAAGTGACGCGACGCTCATCGCGCCCGCCGACTCCCCGAAGATCGTCACCCGCGCGGGGTCGCCGCCGAAGGCGGCGATGTTCTCGCGCACCCAGGTCAGCGCGGCGATCTGGTCGAGCAGACCGCGATTCTCCGGAGCCCCGTCGACCGACCCGAAGCCGGGAACACCGAGCCGGTAGTTGATACCGACCGCGACCACGCCGTCTCGGGCGAAGGTGTCGCCGGAGTACATCGGAAGGCGATTGGAGCCGCGCGCGAACGCCCCGCCGTGAATCCACACCATCACCGGCAGCCCGTCGGCATTCGGGTCCGGCGTCCAGACGTTCAGGTTGAGGTAGTCGTCACCGAGTTCGATGACGTTGTCGAGGATCGCGGCGATCAGTTCCGGATAGCCGACTTGCGGCGCGGTCGGGCCGTACGACGTCGCATCGCGGACTCCCGTCCACGGCTCGACGGGGGCCGGCGGCTCGAAGGCCGCCCGGCCCGTCGGCGGTGCGGCGTACGGGATCCCGAGGAAGGCACTGATGCCGCCGGCGGTGGTTCCGCGGACCTCGCCCGCGATCACGGTGACGACGGGCCGGGTATCGGAGGCATTCTGGTCGAGGCTCACGATTTCGGACCCTACGCGTCGATCCGCGATACTGGGGCGAGAGTCTTCAGTTACCCGGGGGGTCGGAGTGAAAGTCACTGCTCGACGACGTGTCGTGTTCGCCGCAGCGGTCGGCGCGGTGCTGTCGCTGTCCGGGTGCGGCCCGCAGGACACCATGCGGGCCGCGGACTCGTCGTCGGCCGCCGCCGCGTCCGGTACGGACCGGACAGCGGACACCACCACCGCGGCGGCACCGACGAGCCGGGACACCGGGAGCGCCGATCAGGCCGCGACCGCCGCACTGACCACCCTGGGCACGCTGCCGGTCAAGGGCCGCGCGCCGAAGACCGGGTACGCGCGCGACCTGTTCGGCCAGCGCTGGAGCGACGACGTGAACGTCGAGTTCGGGCACAACGGCTGCGACACCCGCAACGACATCCTGCGCCGCGACCTGACCGGTGTCGTCGCGAAGGCCGGCACCCGCGACTGCGTCGTCGCCGCCGGCACCCTCGATGATGCGTACACCGGCAAGACGATCGCGTTCACCCGGGGCGAGTCGTCGTCCGCGGCGGTGCAGATCGATCACCTGGTGGCGCTGTCGGATGCGTGGCAGAAGGGCGCGCAGCAGCTGTCGTCCGACGAACGGCGCGACTTCGCGAACGACCCGCGCAATCTTCAGGCCGTCGACGGTCCCACCAACCAGGCCAAGGGCGACGGCGATACCGCCACCTGGCTCCCGCCCAACCGGCGCTATCGCTGCACCTACGTGGCCCGGCAGATCGAGGTGAAGGCCGCCTACCGGCTGTGGGTGACGCCCGCGGAGAAGGCGGCGATGACGCGGGTGCTCACCGGGTGCGGCGGTACCGCACCGGCCGACGAGAACACGTCGACGACCACCCCCGGCGAGACGCCCGAGACGCCGCGGCCCCGGCCGCTGGTGGAGACCCCGCAGGCCGGCGGCGACGTCTACTACGAGAACTGCGCGGCGGTCCGGGCCGCGGGCAAGGCGCCGCTGCTTCGCGGCGAGCCCGGCTACTCCGCCAAGCTCGACCGTGACGGCGACGGTATCGCCTGCGAGTGATCGGCCCGGCGGCGTCGACCGACCGCCTCCACCGACTTCACGACGGCCGCGAGCACCGGTGCGCCCAGGACCATCCCGAGCAGACCGGCGATGGTGCCACCGATGATGGTCGCCAGCAGCACCGAGATCGGATGCAGCCGCAGCGACGAACCGAGCGCCCACGAACTGACCGCGCTCTGGATGGTGCCGTTGGAGATCAGGAAGGTCACCGCCATGACCGCCGCGGCCGTCGTACCGCCCGATCCGAAGGCGATGATCACCACGAACGCCCCGGCGATCCACGCCCCGAGGAAGGGCACGAAGGAGAGGAAGAAATACAGGATGAAGATCGGGATCGCCAGTGGCACACCAAGGATGAACAGCGGGATCATGAAGATCGGCGCGGTGAGGACGGCGGTGATCGCGGTGCCGCGGAAGTAGCCGCGGATCGACTGGCGGGAGATCTCGGTGACCTCGTCGACGGTGCCGAGGTCGAGGTGTGCGACGGTGGCGAACCAGGCGGCGAACCGCCGGCTGTCGCGCAGGACGAAGAACAGGAAGAAGACGCCGAAGAAGACACCCATGACGAGCGAGATGGTGCCGTAGAAGGTACTCGTCACCGCGCCGAGGACACCCGAGCCGACCGCGGGGGCCACGTCGTCGAGCGCCGCCCGGCCGCGCTCCATCCAGGCATCCTCGATGTCGAGCGTCTCAACCCACTTGAGGAGACTGTCCCAACCCGCGGTCAGCTGGGCCTGGATCTCCGACCACTGATCGATGAACCCGAAGACGACGATCGCGATGGTGCCGGCGAGGACCGCCAGCGCGACGAGCAGCGTGATCGCCGTGGCCAGGGAGGTCGGGCAGCGATGCCGCTCCAGGAACCCGACCATCGGCTCCAGCACCACGCCGAGGATCACCGCGACCGCGAGCGGGATGAGGATGCCGCTGACCGCGGCCAGAGCGAGGAAGACCACCACGATCAAGGCGATCACGCCCAGCGCCGACCACGACAGCACGCCCAGCCGTTTGATTCGCCCGAAGGCCGCCTTCTGCTCGGATCGATCCATCGCCACAGTCCCCCTCGTGTCCGGCGCCGAGTAAACCACGGCCTCAGCACTCTATGCCGAAGCTCAAGGACTACTCAAGGGTCCTAAGTCGCGATACGGTCCGCACCCGGATCCGCGCGAGTGAACAGCGCGTGACCGGAGGATTTCGGTCAGACTGACCCGATCCGGCGATCGCCGGGGTTTCCGGAGGTGAAGCGCCGCGAACCGGTCCTCACGGAAGCGGGTATGGGTGGCATCACATGACGCCTCCAATGTGATTCGGCGCCGCACTGCAGAGCTGAAAGCGCTTGGGGTGCAACGCTTTTCTCACATCGAACGATGTGCTTCACCCCAACGAAAGGAAACACCATGTTCCCCGCCCTGACCCAGTTCTTCGACAGCTTCACCGTCTTCGGCGGCGACCTGCTGCACATCGCCATCACCCTCGGCCTCGGCGGCTGATCGCCGGACCGCATTTCCTGTCGGAGGATACTCACGCCGTTCGCCCCAGCCGGGGTGGACGGCGTGAGTCTATTCGGGGGTCAGGACAGGCGGCCCTCCGTGCCGTAGAGGCCGCCGCCGAACGCCGCCGCACCGTCGAGCGGGACGCGCCAGCGCTGGTGGACCGCGTCTCCCGGGCGGTAGGCCACCACCGCGGAGGTATCGACCCGGCCGTCGCTGAAGTAGGTCAGCATCGCCAGGTCCTCACCGTCGGTGCCGAGCACCGGCGAGCACGGGATGGCGCCCCCGGACCCGTTCGCGGCCGCGAAGGCGTAGCAGTGACCGGCACCGGCGTCGACCAGCACTTGCTTGCCCACACCCCACACCTGGATCTTCGACGCGTCGCGTTGCGACACCGTCTTCTTCCAGAGGTTCCGCTTCTGCGCGGGGTCCAGTGCCACGACGACGACGTCACGGTCGTCGCGTTCTTCGAGCACCACCGGGACGGGGGCGGCCGGAAGCGGCCGGTACGCGAGCCCGGCGTCGAACCGGTCGTCCCGGGGTACCGGCGACATGGTGACCGCCGCGAGCCGCTGCCCGCCTTCGGCCGACACCGCGCCGGGCAGCGCCGTGCCTCGGCCGTCGAAGAACCGGATCGCGTTGCCGCCCCGTTCGAGCGCGAAGCCACCCGGATAGCCGAGGTAGCGCACCTGTTGTCCCTGCTTGACGGTGATCTTGACCAACTCACGGCCGTCGTCGGCCGACCGGACGATGCCCTCGCCGTCGGCACCGGGCTTCTTGTGGAGTTCGTAGACCGTGTGCGCCCCGGGCGAGGCGACGAACGAGTCGCCGCTCGCCCGCCACGCGACGGTGCCGTCGGTACGGAAGCGGGTGGGCGGACTGTCCGGGGACCAGACCAGGAAGCCGTCGCCCACCGGGTAGCCGGCCGCCGCGCCGGTGCCGGTCACACGCTGAACCACCTTGCCCGCGTCGAGGTCGAGGAAGAAGAGTTCCGGGCCGTCCGGCCCGCCGACGGCGCACAACGCGCGGGCGTCGTTCACCAGGCAGTCCGGCACGGCGGTCTTCTCGCCCAGGCCGATGGTGGCGATCCGCTCGCCCGTCGTCGCCCGTACGACGGCGAGTGACCAGGCGCTGAACGGGTCGTCCCGCAGTGCGTAGAGCACGCGGCGGCTGTCGCCCCCGACCGGTGCCGCCACGAATTCCGGCTGCTCGGCGGGGAAGGTCCAGCGCATGGCCGGCTGTGCCGTCAGGGACGACAGTTCCGGGGTCACCGCACTGAGCGGCGACGGCGGCTGCTTCGCCAGTTCCGCCGCCCGGCGGGCCGAAGCGATCAGACCGGCCACCATCAGCGCCACCACCGCGAGCACACCGAAGATGAGCAGTCGGCCCCGCCATGTCGAGAGCAGCTTCCGCAGGAAGTTCACCCCGGACACGGTACCGTCGCAGGCCGCCGACCAGCGTTCACCAAGAAATCTGCGTCCCGGTCTCCCAATTCCGGGCGAGACGTGACATAGTGAACCGGGGCCAGAATCTTGGTCTGACACTCTGAAGAAGGCAGTAAATAAGCATGGCACAGGGAACCGTCAAGTGGTTCAACGGCGAAAAGGGCTTCGGCTTCATCGCTCCCGACGGTGGTGGCGAGGACGTCTTCGTCCACTACTCCTCGATCTCCGGTAGCGGCTTCCGCAACCTGGAAGAGGCTCAGCGCGTCGAGTTCGACATCGAGCAGGGCGCCAAGGGCCCGCAGGCGACGAACGTCTCCGCGGTCTGAGACCGATACACCCAGAACGCCCCGGTGATTCATTTCACCGGGGCGTTCCGGCATCTCCGGGACTCGCAGCCCGCGAAGGCCCGGGGCTGATGACCCGATCGTGGGCACCGCCGACGGACCTCCCCACGGCGTCACCGGACTTCAGGGACCGCCGACCCACGTCTCGCCCCCGCACATGATCGCTTTGCCGCTCGGATCCTGGGCGACGCGGTCGACGGAGATGTCGCACGGCTCGCCGATGTCGTGGACCTCGCCCGAGTTCTCGGCGTGGCCCACCCAGACGTAGCCGCCGTCGGCGCCCATGTAGTTGCAGACCAGGCTCTCCCCGTCCGCCGCCGTACCGAAACTCCGCGCTTCTGACTCCAGACACGGCCCGCCCTCGACCACCGTCGACCCCGTCGGCACCGGCGGCGGCACATAGGCCGTCTCGGTGGTCGTCGATACCGGCGGCGGGGCGGGAGCCGTCTCGATGACGGTCGCCGTGGCCCCCGCCGGCGGCGCCGCATCCCCGGTCCCGCGGTGCAGCACGACGATGGTCACCACCACGGCCACCGCGATCGCCAGCAGTGTGGCGACGATCGCGAGCAGGATCGTCGTCGAGCGGTCTCGGGACGCCATCGTCGATCTCTTTCGGTAGTCACGGGTGGGCGTCGCTACGCGGCACCCCGCGCCAGGCCCCGGGGTGCCACGAATGTTCTCCAGCGGCGCCGGAATCGTCGTCCGAAGCCTTTGAACCAGTTGTCGTCGCCACGGTCGTAGAACGTCTTCGCGACCCACAGACCCATGATCAGCAACGCGGCGTCCAGACCGAGCGACCAAGGACCCGCGCCGCCGGCGAGATCGTCGGCGAGCCCGATCAGGGCCCAGACCGGCACCGCGAGCACGGTCACCGCGCGCACCGACGCGAGGACATATCGCCGGTGACTCCCCGGCACCGACCTCGTGTGCAGGATGTTCGCCATCAGGTCGATGACGACGACCGGCAGCAGAACGCATTGAACGATCAATACCGGATCCATCGCTCCCCCCTTCACGGTGTGTGTTATGTCAGGACAGTACGACGCACCTCCGACAACGCTCCCCGGTCAGAGGCCGATCGCCTCGGGATGGTCGTCGATCCACGCCTGGCTGGCCTTCACCGCGCGGCGCAGGGCGATCCGTTCGCCGAGGTAGGTGGCCGGGCCACCCAGCAGCGGCACCCAGCCGAGGTGACTCAGCAGTGCCGGCGACTGCGGCCGCGCACCGAGCGCCTTCTCCAGTTTTCGCAGGCCGGTCGCGATGTCCCAGAGACCCTTCACGACGGCCGTGGTCAGTTCCCCCGCGGATGACGGAAATTCGCGCGGCGGCGCGTGGTCGATGTCGGACCCGTCCACCTGGCGGCCGAACAGGACCGCACCGAGCAGAGCGATCTGGTCGCTGCGCCGGACCACGCCGTATTCGCGGCCGGCTGCCAGCACGATCAGCGCCTGACTCGCGGCCCCGAGGAGCGGGCCGACCGGGAGCTTCTTGGTCCACGCGCCGAACATGCCCGGGAAGGCCACGCCGAGCGTGCTGAGCGCCCCGACCCGGCCCACCCACCAGTCGATGCGCTCCTGCAGGTTCAGCTTCTCCCAGCCTGCGGTACCCGGCCAGTCCGCGATGGTCAGCGCGGTCGCCGTCACGTCACCGAATCGGGTCGGGATCAGGTCGTACCAGCGGCGGCCGAAGGTTCGCGGCTTGAGGTTGAGCGGGTCCGACGTCGCCAGGATATCGAGGATCGGGTCGGCGACCGACGCCGCCCGGTCGAGGATCGTGGCGATCTGCGCGTCACTCATAGCCATGGCGCCAACCTACCGGGGCCGCGCGTCGAAAGTGCTTCGGTATGTGCTCGGCGTGAGCCCGATGACTCGGTGGACGTGCTGGAGCGACATGCCGGCGCGCGGATCGGTCCTTCCGGAGGAAGAGACCGACCGCCGGGATGCGCTGCGGCTCAAACGATCGAGCCGTCCGCCTAGGCGTATCCGGCGAGCCCGGATATGGAGAACTCCCCTGTTCTGATCTGCCTCGTTCAGATCCGAGTGCGCTGCCGACCTGGCACCTCGACGGCGCCTACTCCGCGACTGGACCGAAGCCCACCTGTCCGGCAGGTGCCCGACCAGCGACCTCGTACAGATCGTCACCGACTCGCGCAGCGCGATGAAGGCCGACCCAACGGCCGGGCGCTCACCGACCGAAAGACGGACTCAGTCGTCGCCGGCGTCCTCCTCACCCTTCTTCCCCTTCTTGTCACCTTCGGTATTGCTGCCGCTACTCCTGCCGTTGTCGTCGCCGCTTCGAGCGATGCTCATGCCGAAATACGCTGCGGCGATCGAGACCACGGGAGCGACGACGACGCCCATCAGCGCGGTGACACCCTCGACATTCGTCTTGGTCTCACTCTTGGTGACGCCGTCCTCGATCACCGTCGTCGTGACCTGCATCGCGTCGACCGAAATCCACATCATGAGGACGAGCGCGGCCAACGCGAATGTGACCACCCACAACCCTGTCCGGATCCGGCTGTTCCCGCGCTTTCGCTGGAACCACAGCTTCCAGAATTCGGTCATGATCGCCCCTTCCTCGCAAAGTGGTTCTCGGATCATAGGTATGGGCCCTCGTCACCGGTGACGACTTCGGAAGACCGGTTCGCGAAGGATGCCGGACACATCACCGTGCTCGACGGACGGAAACAGTCGTGACCGCCCGCGGAGAGAAGCTGCGCTCCGTCCGGGAGTGTCGTCTCTGCGACGCCGGCCGGGAGACCGCGCACCTCCGCCGCACCCGCCCCGGTCGGTCCGTCGACCGGAAGTCGGGACGGCGACCGCCAATCCGGCATGAAAAAAGCCGCCCACCTGCGTGAACAGGTGGGCGGCGGATGTGGAGCTAAGCGGAATCGAACCCGTTTCGGGGTACTGCTCAAGGTGGTAGACCGCCATTATCGTGCATCTTCCTGCCCGATGATTACCGGCGCCGACCAGGGTTTACCGCTCAACTGTGGGCAGAATGTGGGCACACAGCGATCACTTCCACGTGTAGCTGATCCGATCGGTGACACCCGGCGCCTTCGGCGTCACGACCACGTCCGCGAGGAGGATCCCGACGACCTCGCGGCGGCGGTCGGTCGGCAGACCTTCCCACCACGACACCACCTCCTCCCCGCTCGGTAGCTCGGCAGCCAGCCCGGCCTATCGGAGCCGGCCCGCTGTGGCGGTCATCGTGTCGCGGGCGGCGCGGGCGCCCGCAGTGAACGCCGCCTCCGACAGGGTTCCGGCGCCGTACTCGGCCGCGAGGACCCGGGAGCGGTGCTCCGCGTCAGCCACCATCGCGGCGAGGGTGTCGCGGTCGAGCTTGGCGAGCGCCCGCCGCACCCTCTTGTCCGACAGCCGGGCCACGATCCGGCTCTCGCAGTCGGTCTCGACGAACTCGCGGCGGATCGTCGTCTTCCGGCACGGCTCACCGCCGTCCGGCGGGGTGCCGGCGCACTTCAGGTCGAGACCGGACTGGGCGTACATCGCGCCCCCACAGCGCGCACACCGGATAAGGCCGGAGATCCACGACTTCCCGCCCTTCTGCGTGAATCGGGCCCGCTCCGGATCGGTCAGCACGGCGCGGATCCGTTCCCACCGCTCACGGTCGAGGATCGGCGGATACCCGTCGACGTCACCCACCATGCGCGGCGAGGTCACCATGCGCTTCACGGTGAGCGGCGCCCACGTCTTCCCCCTGCACGGTGACCTCGCCGCGGTCGTTGAGCTGGCGGGCGACGGCGCGCAGCGGCTCCCCGTCATCAAGCTGGGCGGCGACCCGCCGCACCACCTCGGCTTCGTTGTCGACGATCTCCCCCGACGTGGTCCACCCGTACGACCTCACCCGACCTCCAAACACCGGACAGACACCGAATGTGTCCCCTGTGATGGTAGCGGTCAGATCAGGTCGCGCAGCTGCTCCGGCACTTCCGGTAGATCGGCGTGCGGCGCATGCTTGCGGTGCGAGTCCCGCAGCACGCGGTTGTAGCCGATCGACGCCCACATCCGCTGGTTGGCGATCGTGAGCGACTTCTTCAGGTCGGAGATCTCGACGACCGGGTTGGGATGCTCGGCGCCGCGACGCTCGATGTGCACCAGCTCGTGGGTGAGGGTGCAGCGCCGCTCGGCCTGAGACATCGAGGACGATCTCGACACCGGAGAGCTGACCCATCCGGCCGGATGGGAGCGGCGTGTGGTGCACGACGATGTCGGGATAGCGGTCGCGGAGCCAGCGCCACGGATGCCAGAGGTTCATGACCGCGGACGATATCGTTGAGGTCGGAAAAAATGCCTCCTGACCTCGAATAACAGTCGTGCAACTAGGTGAATTACATGCGTGTCATTTAGACACGTTTGTCGGGGGCCGCGATAGAATTGTCGTGCGAACAGTTGTTCGATTCGTGGGATTGGAGAAGCCATGGCAGACAAGTCGTCGATCGAGTGGACAGAGGCGACGTGGAACCCCGTGACCGGATGTGACCGGGTGTCTGCGGGCTGCGATCACTGCTACGCGATGACGCTGGCGAAGCGCCTGAAAGCGATGGGCTCGGACAAGTACCAGAACGACGGCGACTCTCGAACCTCGGGCCCCGGATTCGGCCTTACTCTCCATCCGCAGGCGCTCGGCGAGCCGAAGCGGTGGCGCGCGCCGCGCACCGTGTTTGTGAACTCGATGAGCGATCTGTTCCATGCGCGGGTGCCGGTCGAGTTCATTCAGGATGTCTTCGACGTGATGCGGGAGACGCCGCAGCACACCTACCAGGTGCTGACGAAGCGGTCTCTCCGGCTGAAGCGGATCGGACACAAGCTCGATTGGCCGGACAACTGCTGGATGGGCGTGTCCGTCGAATCGTCGAAGGTGCTCGACCGGGTCGATCATCTGCGTGAGGTGCCGGCCGCGGTGCGGTTCCTGTCGTGCGAGCCACTCCTCGGCCCGCTCGACGGGATCGACCTGGACGGGATCAGCTGGGTGATCGCCGGCGGCGAATCTGGGCCACGCTACCGGCCGATGGAGCTGTCATGGGCGCGCGGAATCCGCGACGCCTGCAAGGACGCCGAGGTCGCATTCTTCTTCAAGCAGTGGGGCGGACGCACCCCGAAGGCCCTCGGCCGAGAACTCGACGGCCAACTCTGGGACGAGATGCCCGCCCGAGCGGCTGGCTAGAGCCGGTTGGGCGGGTATCGCATCGGTTCCACGGGAGGCTGGAGCGGTTCACGCTCCGGCTTACCGGTCAACATTTCCGTCACCTCATCGGCACTGAACAAGCTGTCACCGGGATCCTTGTCAAGCTTCTTCTGAGCCTTCGATCGATTTCGCATCTTCGCGAGCTCAACGCCGTGCTTCGCGAAAACGTCGCCCATGACCTTCGCTCCGGTCTCGTTGGCCGTCGCGAAAATGACCGTGTAGATCGGTGTACCGCTGGAATTCGTGAACTCCAGCGGAATTGTTACTCCGTAACCAAGTTCGTTTTCGAGTCGCCACCGCATAAGGTTCACTAATTCGGCTCTGAACTGCTCCGCATCGATTACCTCGTCGCGACGGGCATGCCAAAGTTCTCGCCATTGCCGCGTACCGAACATTCTGTCGACTCGCTCGGCGAACTCCGGGTCTGGTTCGGTCTGCCGAACTCCCAGACCACGAGGGAGCAGCGCATGACCGAAGTAGAGCCACAGCTCTACGCGGAATCCGCGCTCGTTCTGTCGCCAGTTGGCGAGGTACTGGAGGGTTTCCCAGCGGACTTCAGCCGCATACTGGTCAACCATTGCGAAAACAGCTCCCCGACGCCACCGCCGATCGAGCCGATCAAGATAGTCCGGCATGGTGACATTGCAGTCGCCGGGTAACACCTCAGGCTCGCGGCCAGGGAACTCCGATTCCAGGTCCGCCTTCAATTCCGCAGCGGTGCGAGGTTGGAGCTCGCACAGCACAACCTTTGAAAACGGCGGCTGGGTCGACAAAGCACGCTGTCCCGACCCTCTGATCACGTTGCCGGTACCACGCTCGAAGTTGTCCTTCGCACCGGCGAACAGGTCCAGGTAGAGCGATCGGTGCGCGGATTGCGAGGCGCGAGTGAACGCCGAAAGGTAATCCGACAGTGCCTCGAGCTTGATCCGCGACCACGGCCCCCACCCGCGTCCAGCCATCTTGTCCCCCTCGTTGTCCTACTGCCCTGGCGCCTGCGGCGCGGTGTGCTCGGTCCAGGCAGCGCCGTCCCAGTACCGCTGCAGGGGTGCGCCGTTCGGATCCGGGTACCAGCCGGCCGGCACGGCGGGCGGCGGGGGCACGGGGGCAGCGGCGGGCGGTGCCGTCGTGGGCTGCGGCATAGCCTGCGAGACGAGTCGCTGCATCAGGCCGAGCGCCGACGGCGGGGCGGCGGCGCAGGCGCGACGTACTGCGGCTGCTGAACGTACGGTGCCGGCGCGGCCTGCTGCGCGAGGAGGTCGTTCTGCTCGGCGATCAGCTTGTTCTGCTTCTTCGTCGCCTTCGCGCCCTGGCGGGTGGAGCGGGCGATGCGTTCCTTGTCGGAACGGAAGTCGACGGCACCGAGCGTACTCGCCGAGGTGACTTTGCGTGTCAGTCCCATGATCGTGGTCCCCTTCAGGTTCGGTCGGTGGTCGGAGTCAGGCGTAGATCAGGAATAGCGCACCGGCGCTCGCGGCGATGACGAACGAGGAGAACGCGAGCTCTCCCCAATGCTGACGGGTGACGGCCCACTCGCGGTAGTTGAGCGAACGCGCCGCGTCTAGGTGGCGGACCGCGTAGTCGACACCCCACAGGCCGAGGGCCGCGATTCCAGCCAGGAACACGGTCGCGGCGACCGCTTCAGCCCGACCGTCGACCGCCTCGACAGCCCTTCCCCATCCCCGGCCCAGGGCTCCGGTCTCAGACCATTTCAAGACGAGACCACCGAGGACGATCCCGGCGATGGTCATGACGAGTGTGCGGAGAGCCTTGATCATGCGCCGATCTCCTTAGCTTCAGGGTCCGCAACGTCGGCCATCTCTTGCGTCTCGCCGTCATCGGCCTGGGTGTCGGAATCGTCGAACGGGGCCTGCACCTTCATCGACTCCAACTGCTCGGTAGTGAATTGAATACGACGGGCACCAAGCGCGCCAGCCAGGTTCGCGCGGGTTAGGTCCGCACCGGTCAGGTCCGCGCGGGCGAGGTACGCGCGGGCCAGGTTCGCGCGGGCCAGATTCGCGCCGATCAATTTCGCGCTGTCCAGGTACGTGCCGATCAGTTGCGCGCGGGGCAGGGTCGCGTCGATCAGGGTCGCGTCGATCAGGAACGCGCCGGTCAGGTCCGCGCCGGTCAGGTTCGCGCCGGTCAGGTCCGCACCGCTCAGGTTCGTGCCGTTCAGCTTCGCGCCGGTCAGGTCCACATTGGTCAGGTCCGCGTCAGTCAGGTCGGCGTCAGTCAGGTCCGCGAAGGTCAGGTCCGCGCCGGCCAAGTCCGCGCCGGCCAGGTCTTGCTCGGTCAGGTTCGTACCGTTTAGGTGCGCGCCGTTCAGGTACGCGCCAACTAGATTGAGTGTCAATCGGGTCCACCCTTCGGGTGACTGTCGACGGTCACCGATTGCTCCGATGATAGCCGCCCTCACACCATTCTCACGCTGGCGAGCACGCTCAGCTCCGGCGATGAAACGTTCTAGGGCTCCGGCTTCGGCTTCGGCTGGCAGAGTGTCGCTACGCAAGTAGGCCGTCAGCACTTCGACGACCGCTTGCGCCTGATCCGGTCGCTCGATCCGGAGCCAGTCGTCGGCGATTGCGGCGAGCGCGTACACGCCAGCAATGCGGATCGAGGCGTTGTCGTGGCCCAGTTGCTCAGCCGCCGTCGTGGTGCGGTCGTGCAGGGCGCGCTCGATCACCTGCTGATCGCGGTCGAGTGCGTCGTACCGTTCGACTTCCTTCGCTGCCTGCCGGCGGAACGCAATGTACGCGGCACCGCCGATGCCCAGAGCGCCGAGAATAGTGACCGCTGTGCGTGCAGCGTTGAACCAGCCGTCGCCCGTGACGTTGTCGAGCCACCGGAAGCACCAGAAGCCATCATGGTGCGGTATCGGCAACCAGGCCAGCACTAGAGTGAGGAGTCCACCGGTCACCACGCCCAAGGAGAGGAATAGGGCCATCCACGGTCCGATACGGCCTCGCGGAGCATGGGGACTCGCGCCATCCGGGGTGATAAACGTCCTATTGAGCCATGCTCGTGGTCGACTCACGCCCCGCCTTCCGACACGTCTGCACCCGACACTGCCCCAATCGTCACTCTCCCGCCCCGCTCGCCGAGATCATCTTGCGTGTCAGTCCCATGATCGTGGTCCCCTTCGGATGGTGAGCGGCTGTTGCGTCGGATTCTATGCGGGAGCGGTGCCGCCGAGATGCGTGAACGCGAGCAAGGGGCGGGCCAACTGGTTGGCCCGCCCCTCTGCTGGACGCAATCAACTGCCCTGCCAACGCCGCTGCACTATCGTTCAGGGCTGGGCGAACATCTACGAAGGGGGACCTCTGACCATGTTCGGCGGAAACGCGCGGCAAGAGAACGAACAGCTGAAACAGCACCTCGCTCAGCTTCAAGCCCACATCGCGCAGCTGGAGTACACGCTGAACACAACCGGGGCCGGGGATGTGCAGCGGATCCGCGACGCCCACGTCGCGGCCGCCGCCCAGTACGACCAGTACCAGCAGTGGGCAGCGAACGAACGCGCGAACGTTGACCGGCAGCTCGCCGCCACCCGCACCACGATCGAGCAGACCACCGCGCAACTCGCCGAACTCCGGCGCGAGGTCCTCGACACGAAGAACGCCATCGACCTGCAAGATGCGGGCCTCTACGACTTCCCCAACCCCGCCCAAGCATCCATCGAACTCGGCGACAAACTCGCCCAAGTCCGCGCCGACATCAAGGAGATGGTGCGCGCCAAGACCGCGGTGAACGCCGCTACGGGGTTCACCTTCAACGGCTCCGCAGCACAGGGCCGCACGTTCATCTCCGACATGTCGAAGATGATGTTGCGCGCCTACAACGCCGAAGCCGAGAACGCTGTCCTCACTGTCAAGGCCGGAAACCTCGACGCAGCCACCAAGCGCGTCGAGAAATCCCGCGACCAGGCACAGCGCCTCGGCCGCCTCATTGACCTACGAATCGCGCCCCGCTACCACCAACTCCGGATCGCCGAGCTCAGCCTCGCCGCCCGGCACTTGCAAGCCAAGCAGGCAGCGAAGGAGGCCGAGCGAGAGGAACGCGCCCGACTCCGCGAAGAAGCTAAAGCCCAGAAGGAGATGGAGGCCGAGCGCAAGCGACTGGAGAAGACGCTCGAGAAGGAACGGCAGCACTACGAGAACACCGTCGCCGCCCTCCGGGCACAGGGCCGCGACGACGAGATCGCCGACCTCGAAACCAAGCTCGAAGAGATCCAGCACGGCATCGAAGATCTCGACTACCGTGCCGCAAACATCCGTGCCGGCTACGTGTATGTGATCTCCAACCTCGGGTCGTTCGGGGAGAAGATGGTGAAGATCGGGATGACGCGCCGCCTGGAGCCGATGGACCGGGTCCGGGAACTTGGCGACGCGTCGGTGCCGTTCAACTTCGACGTGCACACCCTGTTCTTCTCCGCCGACGCCGTCGGCGTCGAGGCTGAACTGCACCGCCGCTTAGCCGCGCAGAAGGTGAACCGGGTCAACAACCGGCGGGAGTTCTTCTACGCCACCCCGGACGAGGTGCGGGCGCAGTTGGCTGACCTGGATGGCAGCGTGCTGGAGTATCGGGTGGAACCGGATGCTGAGCAGTTCCGGGAGTCGCTGCGCATCGCGGAGGCGGGCGCCTAGTGCATTCGGGGCTAAAACGATCTCGCTATGCGGATCGATTCATGCCCCCGTCTCGGGACCTTCCGGATCCGCTGGCATGCCGGGTTCGTCATACGCACCTGGATCACCGGGGGCGATACGGGGATCGCGGGTACGGGCGACGAGGTCGTAGTCGGATACATCAGGGGCTGGGTCAAGTCTCCATCCGAAGCCGTCGTAGGTGCCCCCGAGTTGCTCGGCGACCACCTTCCAGAACTTCGACCCGCCGCGGGTCGTGTTGTGGGCATGGTTGAAAGCCTGACGGATCAGATCAGCATGCTCGGAACGGTAACCGGCATCCCACATCGCTTTGAATGCGATGCGGTCTTGCTGGGGCCTGTGCGCGTTGTAGAGGCGGATGATATCGGCGACACCGAGCCGTTCCGCGTAGCTGAGCGAGACCGTATCAGCGACGAACGGCGGGCCGATAATTTCCATCACCTGGTCAATTGTGAGGTCCGGAATCGCCTTGCGGTCATGCGCGAGGATGTTCCGAAGCGCGCGAACTCGCCTGACGACGTCTCCGCCCTGGCGAACAGCGCGGGCAAGGGGGCCTGTCACTCGGTCAACGCGTTCCACGATCGTCCGCACCTCGGCCAGGTCTTCGTCCGTGGGCGAGAATTCATAGAACAAGCTGTCCTCGTCGAGGAGATCATCTTCGAGCGAGTGGACACGCCGGTTCACGGCCGCCGCATATGCCGCAAGAACGTCGACATCATCGGCGGACAGTTTCCCGCTGAACGACTTGTACAGCACATCAGCGAAGGCCTTCTCCGCATTTCGAGCAGCCTCAATTACCTTCTGAGGTTCATCTCCGACAGGGTCGTAGTCGCTTAGCTCAATGATCCGCTTCATCGCATCGTCAATCCGCGCTTGCTCGTCGAGCATTCGGTCAATCTCGCGGTCGAGGCGGACGATGTTCTGAGGACTGAGTCGTCGTAGTCGGCCAAAAAGTCGATTAATCGCAGCGTCCGCGAGCGAATGCTGATCCTGCCCGTCGGACACGCTTGGCGTAGATCGTCGCGGAAGGGGGCTCGCCTCTTGCGCCGCTGCAGCGAGCACCCCGTATCCCTCGCCAGCGATCTGCGCGGTGGTGTAAGTGCGCGCGTTGAGACCCAGCGATTCAAGTTCATCTGCCGCGTCTTCCCGTCCAACCTCGCGCAGTTGATCGGGTGTCGCACCCACCACGTCAGCCATGCGCGCCAACGTCTCGGCTGGCGCGCGCACCGGTACGCGAATGTCGGCAGTCTCTTGGCGGTAGCCCTTGATGATCTGCCTCCACCTCGAATCCGACATGCCAGCAGCCTTGGCCGCACCCCTGACCGACAGCCTCGGTCGCGCCTGAGTACGCAGACGTTCAAGCAACTGCGCTTCCTGCGGCTGCGTCGTTTCGGACATGTGACCAGTGTCGACCACAAGCGTGTGCGAAGTCCAACCTTTCGCGTGCCGATGACGAATCGAGCGTCACCGCAGGTCAGAAGCACGAACTCACACCTATGCAGCTCTGTGCTTGACGTGTGCGTACGTACGCGTTCTATAATGCGTACCGAAGAGATCTTCCAGATGTCCAAGGAGAAATCGATGAACCACCGCAACGGGATCGCACACTGATGGCAGCCCGGATCAGCACCTACGGCCCGTGGGAAACGCTGCGCGTCGTCCGCACGAAGGACGGCCAATCACTCGCGGCGTTGTCGCGCAATTCTGACGTGAGCCTCGGCTACCTGTCGGACCTCGAAGCCGGCCATCGCTGGCCCAATGCGACTCAGGTGAAGAAGATCGCGCTCGCATTGGACTGCCCGGCGTCCGTGCTGACTCGGCAGCGGAACGCGGATGCCGACGGTAACTCCATCGCGCTACGCGATCTCGTGCGCGACGTCGTCGGCGAGGAACTCGACCGCCGATCGATCACCCCGCGCGACAGTCTGTCGCGTTCAGCCTGACCCAAAGAATCGGTCGCCGCCCGCTGCCACGGACGACGACCACGACTCCCAAGGAGGGAACCAAAATGCAGGACCAGGATAGCGCGCCCGCGCTCTTCCACTACGACGACCAGACCGCGGTTCGTGTCGTCACCATCGACGGCGAACCGTGGTTTGTCCTCGCCGACCTCTGCGCCGCGCTCGGAATCTCGAACATCGGCAACGTCACCGCGCGGCTCGCCGACGACGTGAAGAGTTCCATCCGGCTGGCGGATGGAACCCCGGGCAACCCGAATAAGGCCGTCGTGTCCGAGCCCGGCATGTACGAGGTCGTCCTCCGGAGCGACAAACCGGAGGTCGTCACCTTCCGCCGCTGGCTCACCGGCACCGTCCTCTCCGAGATCCGACGCACCGGCAGCTACGGCACCGTCGCCCAGATCACGAAGCGAGACCTGGCCCAGATGGTCATCGAGGCCGAGGACCGCGCCGACTGCGAGCACACCGCACGACTCGAAGCTGAACAGCACGCCGCCTCCCTCGAAACCCCCGCCGCTGCGTGGCAGCACCTCGTCGTCGCGACCGGCGACTACGCCGTCGCCGACGCCGCGAAGATCCTGAGCCGAGACCCGAACATCAGCATCGGCCGCGATCGGCTGTTCGCGTTCATGGCGGCTCAGGGCTG
Organism: Gordonia marina; assembly: GCF_052036135.1. Classification (NCBI taxonomy): domain Bacteria; kingdom Bacillati; phylum Actinomycetota; class Actinomycetes; order Mycobacteriales; family Gordoniaceae; genus Gordonia; species Gordonia marina. The sequence continues at coordinate 111,178 of NZ_JBPSDN010000002.1, read as the reverse complement.
GGTCTACCGCGCGCAGTCGAAGCGGAAGCCGTGGATCGCCTACCAGACGCAGGTCGACAACGGCCGGCTCGCAGAGAAGCCGGGCAAGCCGTTCATGAACGAGCGGACCGGCGACATGGAGCTCCCCGCACCGACGATCCGGATCACAGCCAAGGGTCTCGCCGAACTGCATAAGCGCCTCGGCGCCTCCGAACCGATCCAGATCATGGCGGCTGCCTCGTGATGCGCGCGGACGACGCCATCAAGTACGCCGCGGCCAAGCTCGCGCACTGCACCGACTGGGCGTGCGATTCGATCGGCGGCTCGATGTGCGACGTCGACCACTCTGTCGAGACGGACGCGATCGGCGAGGCTGTCGGCGAGCTCTACTGCCTGGCCGCCGAGTTCGGTGATCCGAAGACCTACTCGAACGGGCGGATCGTGCAGTCGCGGATCTGGATCGTCGAGAACGAACTGACCACCGAGGTCGTGTGGCATCCGCTCCCCGATGGCGAGGGCCCGCAGACATGGCGGGGAGAGCTGTCGTCCGGTCATCCGGACCTGCCCTCACCGGGGCGGTACGAGGTGCCGACAGATCCGGTCACCCAGCAGGTCTTCGTCAAGGTGTTCCGCGACGCGGGCGCGGTGGTGCCCGATGCCTGACTTCGTGCTATGCGACGACGAGGGCGTCCTCGACCCCGAGTTGTTCGTGCACCTCTCCGACGCCGCCGATCGCACGAAGTACCCGCTGTGGGCCGGTCGTCCCTGGACCATCTACGACCCCACCGGCCAAGCCGCCTATTCGTCCCGATTCCCGAAGGAGGCGTGATGGTGGGCGCACAGTGGGCCTCTGGCGGGGTCTGTGGCGGATATGCGATGGGCCGCGGGTGCTGCGCAGACGGCTATACATGTTGACAGAACGAACGAAAAAGCAACGGCAGCAGCCACTCTCGCCAAAGAATCCGCTGCCGCCGTTACCCACCACATCAACGCCCCGAAGGAGCACTGACGCATGTCGAACGCTAGCCACCCCCTGCCCTCGAACGGGAGTTCGCCCACCGAGGCCGCCCTGACCTCGGCTCTCCTCGACTTCGCCGACCGCGAGGCCGAGGCCCTCGACACGGTGCCGACCGGCCGCCCCGTGCAGGAGCCCGCCGGCACCCTCGTCCGGCCCGCCACGCCGATCGCCTCCCTCCTCGACCTGTGCGAGCAGGTGAAGTCGCGGATCGGCACCGACCGCGTCGTGGTCACCATCAAGCTCGACCGCATTGGGCTCTGCACCATCGCCGACTACCTGACCGAGGAACAGAGGATCGACGACTGGTTCCACCAGGTGCACACCAGGATCGGGACCACCGGAGGCTCCTCGGTTTTCGACGTCGACATGTACGGCACGACCGATTTCGTCGAGGCGGGCCCCTGCTCCTCGACCTCATCGACGGCGCGACCCGGGTGGAGGCCGCGGCGTGATCTACATCCAGGCGATCTTCGTCGTGCTGACCAGCCTGTCCGTCCCCGCCCTCTACATCGACATGTGCCGCGAAGGAGTCTTCGATGACGACCACCACCAGTGACCGCAACCCGAATCCGTGGGGCATCGTCGCGCCGCTGACGATCTCCGACGTCATGGAGATCACCGGGAGGAGCCGGAATCACATCAACTCCGCCGCGAACACCGGCGCGCTGGAGGGTCTGCCGCGGGAGAACCGGCCGAAGGTCAAGCACTTCTTCCGCCCCAAGCACGTCCAGGACTGGATCGACCGCGGGATGCCGTCGATGCCGCACAAGCCGGGCCGGAAGCACGGTGCGGCATCACCCTCGCCTACGCGTCGAGCGACACCTCGGACGCCGCTCTCGCCCACCGCGCTGCGATGCCGCTGCGTGAGCGGGTCGAGGCCGTCCGAGGCGCCGTCCCGCCCGTCACCGACCATCAGGCCAGCGCGCTGGCCGCCCTGATGCAGAAGACCCGCCGCTCGACGAGCGACGGGTCCACCACCGTCACCGGATTGGAGATTCAATGACGCACCCCGAAGATACCAGCACCCGCTCGCGCCGATTGGCGGCGCTGAACGCACTGAGCAGCGTCGTCAACGACGAAGTGAAGGCCGGCGAAGGCCGTCCTCGGCGCCGAGGTTGTGCGCGGCACGCTGTACGTCGTCGCCGACGCCGCCGACCCGCAGAGCCCGGTGTTCGGCTCGTTCACGATGTCGAGGCCCCGCCAGGGCGCACCGCGGATCGTCGACGAAACCCGCGCGCTGTCGTGGGTCATCGAAGAGTTCGGCGCCGAGGGGATGATCGAGCACCGGTTGTCCGAGCAGGGCCGCGCGTCGGTGCTGGCCGCGGTGAAGGCCGGGAAGTCTGTGCCGGGTGTGGAGATCCCCGAGCCGGGCAGGCCGGTCGCGACGTTCCGGCAGGACGCAGACGCGAAGGCCGAGGTCGTCGCCATGTGGCAGCGCGGCGAGCCGGTGCTCGACACCGTGCTCCCGCTCCCGGAAGGAGCCGGCCAGTGACCCCGACGGAGCAGAAGGTGAGGAAGGCGCGGAGGCTGATCGCCGCCGGGATGACGCGCCAGGATGCTGCCACGCGAGTCGGGGTGAGCCGGGAGACGCTGCGCGTGTACCTCGACGGCGCCGCCTGCCGATTCCCCGGCTGCACCAAGCTCGCCCGCAATCGCGGCCTGTGCTCCGGGCACATTCAGCAGGAACGCCGCGGCGAGGACCTGCACCCGCTGAGCGCCACGAAGGCCAACACGATGATCAGCATCGAGGACGCCGAGCTCGATGTCCACGAGTTCGAGTTCATGCGTCACATCTGCGGTCTGTCGCCGGTGCAGGCGGTGGTCCGGCTCGGCATGTCGCCGTACGTGATCATCGACCGCTACCACCGGCTGGGCCGGGAGGTGCCGGTCGAGTTGGCCGCGATCCGCAGCGTGCGGTTGGCGACGGCCCGCCGGATGGTCGACCCGATGGCGGCCGCATCATGACCATCACCTTCACCCCGGCGACCAAGCAGGCGGCGTTCGCCCGGATCGCGCTGTCGGGACCGGCCGGATCCGGGAAGACGTACACCGGCTCGCGCTCGCGTCGGCGCTCTCGGATCGGGTCGCCGTCGTCGACACCGAGCGCGGGTCGGCGTCGAAATATGTCGGCCTGAACGGCTGGCAGTTCGACACCATCCAGCCCGACCGCTTCTCCCCGCTGTCCCTCGTGGAGATCCTGGGCGTCGCCGCCGGCGCCGGATACGGCGCAATCCTCATCGACTCGCTGTCGCACTACTGGATGGGCACCGACGGCCTCCTCGAACAGGCCGACCGCCGCAAGCACGGCACCAACTCGTTCTCCGGGTGGAAGGAAGTCGGACCCGAGGAACGCCGGATGATCGACGCCCTGATCGCCTACCCCGGCCACGTCGTGGTGACCATGCGGTCCAAGACCGAGTACGTCATCGAGGAGGACAGCCGCGGCCGGAAGGTGCCGCGCAAGGTCGGGATGAAGCCGGTCCAGCACGACGGCATCGAGTACGAGTTCGACATCGTCGGCGACCTGGACCACCAGAACACGCTTACCGTGGTGAAGACCCGTATCCACACGCTGAACAAGGCCGTGATCCCACTGCCGGGCCCGGAGCTGGCCGACCAGATCCGCGACTGGCTGTCCGACGGGGATCAGGTTCCGTCGATCGCCGAGTACCGATCCCGCGCTCTCGCCGCCGGGACGGGCGACGATCTGCGGGCGCTGTACCGCGAGGTCGAGCAGAACCGTCTGCTCGCCGGTCCGACGATCGACCTGTCCGGTGAACCGACAGTGCTCGGCGATCTGATCAACCAGCTCGCACAGGACATCCCCCACCGGCCCCTGACCGACGACGAAGTCGACGCGGTACTCGCCGAGCTCAATACAGCGGACACGCTCGATAGCGTGTCCACCATCGGTCGTCGTCTGGGGAAGCGCGTCGAGATGTCCCCGCGGGGCGGGGAGATCATCGCTGCCGCCACCGCCCGCAAGACCGCGCTGTCCAGCCCAAGCCAGGAGGCAATCCATGCCTGACCCTTCCATCACGATCTGCGGCGCCCTCGGCGACGACCCGACCCTCAGGTACACCGCCGCCGGCAAGCCGGTGTGCTCGGGCCGGGTCGCGCACATCTGCGCGGACCTGTCGCAGATCGACCCGCGCTACTTCCTGCCGTCGGACATTCTCTGGGCGTCTCCCGAGTGATTCACCGCTGGCCACCCGGTGACCACCTACGAGCACGGCCAGGTGCCCATCGAGGACGTCGAAGTCGGCATGCTCGCGCTGACCCACGAGGGTCGGTTCCGGCCGGTCACGCGGGTCCAGTCGAAGACCGCAGCAGCGACGGTCCTCGTGAAGGGGCAGGGGCACACCGGAATCGAGGCGACCCCGAATCACCGCTTCTGGGCGCGTGAGAGCGGGCGGGTCTGGCAGAACGACATCCGCCAGTACCGTCGCATGTACTCCGACGCGGAGTGGATCAGCGCGGACGAACTCGCGTCGCGTGAAGCGCTGTGGGCCACACCCGTGAAGATCGAGAGAGGCTGCGGAGTGCCGAACTATCCGGCGATCTTCGGTGACGACGCCGAGCTGGCCGCCTGGATCCTCGGCCGGTGGCTGGGCGACGGATCACTCTCGTTCGGCCGGAACACCGAGGTCGTGATCTCGTGCTCGTTCGACGAAGAAGCCGAACTCGGGAAGTGGCTCGACCGCACCCAGTACGAGTGGAAGGCCGACCACAAGCGCACCGCGATCAACTTCCGGATCAGCAACCGCGAAGCACGCGACTGGCTCGCCCATCACTGCGGCGTGGGCGCGGGCAAGAAGCAGGTGCCCACCTGGGCGCTCATGCTCAGTCCAGGGGAGCGCGCCGAACTGCTCGCCGGATACATGTCGGCCGACGGTGGCACAACCCAGCGCCGTCACCGCGCGTCGACCGTGTCGAAGAAGCTCGCGATCAGCATGCGTCTGCTCGCCGAATCGATCGGCCACCGCGTCGCGCTCGCGCACGACAACCGAGAGACCTACGCGATCGAAGGACGCACCGGCCGCGCACGACTGCAGTGGATCATGCACTGGGAACCGAAGCTCGCCGCCAAGCGATCGCCGGAGGCGTTTGTCGACGGCATCCACGCGTGGTCCCGGGTCCGCTCCGTCGAACCCGCGCGCACCAGCGTCACGGTCTACAACATCGAGGTCGACGAGGACCACTCGTACGTGCTCGACGGCATCGTGGTGAAGAACTGCACCCAACCACTCTGTCGCGAAGGGCCGGAAGCGTGTCGGGAATCAGCCGGATCTGTTCGGCGAGGTGCTGCCCGACGCCGCGGCTGAACGCTCGCGGGCGACGATGTGGGACGTCCCGCGGTTCGCCGAGGTCCACCGGTACCGCGCGGTCATCGTCGAGAACGTCGTCGACGCCGCACGCTGGGTCATGTTCGACGCCTGGCTGATGGCGATGAAGGCCCTCGGCTACCGACACCAGGTCGTGTGGCTCAACTCGATGCACGCCCAGTACGGCGGTGCGGGCGCCGCGCAGAGCAGGGACCGCATGTACGTGGTGTTCACCCTCGAAGGAAACCCGGCGCCCGACCTGCACAAGCTGAACCGTCCGCCTGCGGTCTGCCCGGACTGCGGGCCGGTGCTCGCCGTGCAGGCGTGGAAGAAGCCCGATCGGCCGGCGTGGGGCCGGTACCGCGCGCAGTATCAGTACCGCTGCCCGAACACGAGCTGCCGCAATCAGGTCGTCGAGCCGACAGTGCGGGCCGCCGCCGAGATCATCGACTGGTCGCTCGAAGGGCAGCGAATCGGGGACCGGGCGAAGCCGCTCGCCGAAAAGACGATGAAGCGGATCCAGGCCGGGATCGACCGCTACTGGCGGCCACTCATCGTTGAGGCCGCGGGCAACACCTACGACGCGGCCGACCCGAAGCACCCGCAGCATGGTCAGCTGGGCGCGTACATGCGGGCATGGCCAGTTGATGACCCGCTGCGTACCGTGCACACCACGGCGTCGAAGGCCCTCGCGGTCCCGATGGAAGGCCGCGAGGGCAAGGAAGCGCGGCCGGCCGACGGACCGCTGCGCACGATGACCACCCGCGCGGAGACTGCGCTGGCCGTGCCGTGCGGTGGGACTTGGCGCGAGGCAGCGACTCGGCCACCGACGGGCTCGCGTTCCTGACGCAGTTCCGGGACCGGGTGCGCGACTTGGACCCGCACACCGAGCCGCTGACCACCGTCGTCGCCGACGACGCGAACCACGGTCTTGTGCAGGCGCCGCCGTTCGTCGCCGAGCTGTGCGGCGGTGGGTCCGACGCCCGACCGACGGCCGACCCGCTGTCGACGGTCACCGCGTCCGGGAACCACCACGGGTTGGTCACCTCCTACTACGGGAAGGGCGGCACCATTCCGACCGGGCATCCGATTCCGACGGTCACCGCGGTGGAGAAGCACGCCCTCCTCATGCGGAACAACACCGCCCGCGGCGACCAAGGCCAGATGTCGACACCGGTCACCGAACCCGCACGCACCGTCACCACAGCCGGCCACCAGTCGCTCCTCGACGCCACCACGCCGACGATCGACATCGCAGACGTCCGGTTCCGCATGCTCGAGCCCCGCGAGATCATCGCCGCGATGGACTTCCCCGGCACCTCTACGTGGTGCTCGGAACCCGCCGCGAACAGGTCCGAATGGCAGGCAACGCCGTCACCCCCATGCGCGGCCCGCGACCTCATCGCTGTCGTCGCCGAATCCCTCGGGGTCGCCGTGTGAACGTCCGACTCCTCGCCGCGGCGTGCTGGACCCTCACAGTCGCAGCCGCCGCAGCGCTAGTCCTCCTGTACGCCTGGCAGATGCCCTGATGGCCACCATCGAGCGCTACGACACCAAGTCCGGCCGCCGGTACCGGGTCCGCTACCGCAAACCTGACGGACGCCAGACCGACAAACGCGGCTTCACCACGAAGAAGGCCGCCGAAGCCTTCGCCGCCACCGTCGAAGTCGACAAGCTCACCGGCTCCTACGTGGCCCCCTCGCTCGGGCGGGAGCCCCTTGACGCCGTCGCCGGGAGATGGTTCGCCCGGAAGGTCTGGAAGAAGCCGTCGTGGAAGTCCCGGCAGGAATCGATCCTGCGCGTCCAGATCGCGCCCGTCTGGGGTAGCCGCGCGATCGCGTCGATCACGAAACCGGAGATCCGCGACTGGATCGCCGACCTGTCCGGGGTCCTCTCCGCATCAACCATCAGCGACGTTCATGGGGTACTTGCCGCCGTCCTCGACACGGCCGTGGAAGAACGCCTCATCGCATCCAATCCGGCCCGGAAGGTCGAACTCCCGAAACGCGAACTCGTCGAGCACAACTACCTCACCCACCTGCAAGTACGACAACTCGCCCGCGAAGTGAGCCAGCGCCCGGAAGTCGTGCTGATCCTCGCCTACACCGGGATCAGGCGGGGAGATGGCTGTGCTGCGGCCACGTGACATCGACCTCGACCGCTGCCGCATACAGATCGCACGATCAGTCGCGACCGTCGACGGCAAATCGGTCATCGGCGCACCGAAGACCTGGGAACGCCGCGTCGTCGCCATGCCCGCCACCGTGCGCGATCTCCTCATCCCCATCATCGACGCGGCTCCCTCGCCGGACGCGCTCCTCTGGCCCCGCCCGCGGGCCGGCGACTTCATGCGGCCGCCGTCGTCATGCCACTGGTTCAGCCAGGCGGTCAGCCGCCTGGTGGACCGCACCACCCCGCTCGACGCCGACGGTGCCCCCGCCGGTCCGTCATCGTTCCCCCGCGTGACCGCGCACGAACTGCGGCACACCGCGGCATCGCTCATGATCGCCTCCGGCGCACACGTGAAGACGGTGCAGCGGCAACTCGGCCACAAATCCGCGACGATGACACCAGACCAGTATGGGCACCTGTTCGAGGACGATCTCGACGTGATCGCCGATCGCATGGGCAAGGCGATGGCTGCCGCGGAGTGTGGGCGAAATGTGGGCACGACGGGTCTGGCGACCGCCAATCCGGCATGAAAAAAGCCGCCCACCTGCGTGAACAGGCGGGCGGCGGATGTGGAGCTAAGGGGAATCGAACCCCTGACCTACTCGATGCGAACGAGTCGCGCTACCAACTGCGCCATAGCCCCGGATCTCACTCTCGCGAGCGAACCGGAGACCAGTGTAACAGCGTCTCCGGGAGGTCCAAATCGGGGTCGGTCGCCGACCGGGCGGGCGTCGTCACAGGACGCCCGCAAAGCTCAACGCCGCTGGTCAGGTAGGACCAGCGGCGTTGAAGTCGGCGTGAATGACGGACGTGCGCCAGCGGCGCGGAAGGGTCAGTCCTCGTCTTCGGCGTCGGCCGCGGCGTTGCGCTCGCGGGCGATCTCGATGGCACGACGGGCGTCGTCCTCGGTGGCGTACGGACCCATGCGGTTCAGGGCGTTGGGCACCTTGCCCCGGCTGACCTCACCGGTCGCGACGTCGTAGTACCAATCCCCATCGGTTGCGCTCATGCCACTCACCTTAGACGGCGCGCCGGTACTCGTCGTCGTCCGCCACCGACTCGGCGTACGAGAAGTCGTAAACGGGCAGGTGGTCGAATGCCGGGTCCTCGTCGTCGAGCTCCACCACGATCATGCCGCCGGGGCGACGACGCGGCGGCGCCGCCGGACGGGCCGGGATCGCCTCCTCCTGCTGACGGCGAACCCGCTCGTCCTCGGCGGCATGCCGGCGCAGCCGCTCGGCGCGCTGCGCCCGGTACTGCTGCTCCTCCAGCGCGGTGCGCCGCAGGAAGTACAGGTACAGCCCGCTCAGCACGACCATCGTCGCGGCCGCGATGTAGCCGTACGGCTGCCAGAAGAAGCAGCTCGCGATCGCCAGCACCGTCACGGCCAGCAGCCCCGTGACGGTACGACGCCGCTCCGCGTACCGGCGCGCGTCACGCTCGGCGATCCGGTCCGGCGTGTACGACCCGCGGCCACGCAATTCCCGCGGCGTCGGCCGCGCCGCCGGCGCCGGCTCGTCTAGTTCGTCCAGGTCGTCGGCCTCGTCGTCGAGCCGGTCGTCGGCGTCGTCCTCGGCCTCCGCGTCGAGGTCGTCCTCATACTCGTCGTCAAGATCCTCGAGGTCGTCATCGAACTCGTCGTCGAGGTCGGCGCCGGCCTCGTCGTCGTGCTCGGCGTCCGCGTCCAGGTCCACCTCGTCGGCCTCGATCACCTCATCGGCATCGATCACCTCATCGGGATCGACGGCGTCGAGCACGTCGGTCACCTCGGCGTCGACGGGAGCGTCGGTCCGGGCCTGCGTCGCGGTTTCGGTCTCCTCCGGCACGTCGTCCTCCTCGATCACGGCTCGTTTCAGAGCGGGTTCCTCGCGCTTGCGCACGTAGTCGGGATTGCTCGGATGACGGCCGGCGGAACGACGGCGCACCGCGGCGCGCTCACCGCCCCGATGCAGGACGCGGGTATTGGCGACCGCTTCGGTGGTCTTCCGGACCTCCGGACGACCGCGCAGCACCATCGGCAGCAGGATGAACAGCCAGGCGACGATGAGGAAGATCCACAGCACCGACGAGTTCATGACGCAGCCTCCGCTTCCTTTCTGGACCGACAATCGACCACCCTTCAACCTAGGTGCGCACTCCCCGATCGCGGTGCAGGCGCGCCGTGGCCCCGGCGAATCGGCACCCCGGTGATCTACCGTGAAGAAATGAGCACTCCGGACGCCGCGGTCGTCGCACGAGGAGTCACCGTGCGGCGGGGCCCGCATCTCGCGCTCGACGACGTCTCCGCGACCGTTCCGCGCGGGTCGATCACCGGGCTTCTCGGCCCGTCGGGGTGTGGGAAGAGCACCCTGATGCGGGCGATCGTGGGCACGCAGAGCCACGTGGACGGCACGCTGACCGTGCTCGGTCTGCCCGCCGGAGTTCGTGCACTCCGGTCCCGCGTCGGGTACGTGACCCAGGCGGCCTCCGTCTACGCGGACCTCACCGTGCGCGAGAACATCACGTATTTCGCACGGCTGCAAGGCAATTCGTCCGGCGTCGACGACGCACTCGCCGCCGTCGACCTCACCGGCGTGGCGCGACAGCGCGCGGCGAACCTCTCCGGCGGCCAGCTCCGCCGGGTCTCCATCGCGAGTGCACTGGTCGGCGCGCCCGAACTGCTGATCCTCGACGAGCCGACCGTCGGCCTCGACCCCGTGCTCCGTGCCGATCTCTGGCAACGCTTCCGGCGCCTCGCCGACGACGGCACCACGCTTCTGGTCTCCAGCCACGTGATGGATGAGGCCGACCACTGCGACGGCCTCATCCTGCTCCGCGACGGCAGGCTGGTCGCGACCACGACCGCCGACGAGATGCGCGTCCGCACCGGATGTTCCAGCCTGGACGCCGCCTTCCTCGATCTCATCACCCACGGCGGTGACGCCGCGTGAACAGCCTCCGCACCACCGGCGCCACCACGCTGCGGGTCCTGCAGCAACTCCGTGCCGACCCGCGCACCGTCGTCATGCTGCTCGCCATCCCCGCGGTACTGCTGACCCTGCTCTACTACATGTTCTCCGGCCTGCCGCAGTTCCCCGGCCAGCCGAGCACCTTCGACCGGGTCGCCACCGCGATCCTCGGAATCCTGCCGTTCGTGGCGATGTTCCTGGTCACCTCGATCGCCATGCTCCGCGAACGCAGCTCCGGCACCCTCGAGCGCGTGCTCTCCACCCCGATCAGCAAGGGCGCGCTGATGGGTGGTTACACCCTCGCGTTCGCGCTGTTCGCCGCGGTGCAGGCGTCGGTCGCGTGCGGGCTCGCGTTCGGCGCGTTCGATCTCACCGTCGCCGGGACGGTCGGCGGCGTGATCGGCGTCTGCATCCTGGTCGGCGTGCTGGGCGTGGCACTCGGACTGCTGTGCAGCGCCTTCGCGCGCACCGAGTTCCAGGCGATGCAGTTCATGCCCGCGCTGGTGTTCCCGCAGCTCTTCGTGTGCGGGCTGTTCGTGCCGCGGGCACAACTGCCGACGTGGATGCAGTACCTGTCCGATGTCATGCCACTCACCTACGCGGTGCAGGCCCTGGAACAGATCCGCGACTACGCGGCGCCGACCGGGCTGCTCTGGCGCGACATCGGGATTCTGCTCGGGTTCACGGTCGCCTCGCTGGCCCTGGGCTCCGCCACGCTGCAACGGCGCACCGACTGAGACCGGTATCCGGCGCAGCTGTCCCTACCGTGGCGTAGAAGTCGGCGGGTCGGAGCGCGACCTGGGCAGATGACGTGTGGTGACGACGGTCGGCTGATCTACGCCACAGTAGGGTCACGCGGCGCGGGTACAACGCGGTCTCGACGGAGACGTCGGTCGACCGGCATGACGCGCACGACCAGCCAGGCGCACGCCCCCACTCCGCTACACGGCCCAGGCACGACCCGCCCGGATCAGGGTCTGAACCGCCGTGTCGGTCACCTCTTCGACGGTCAGGGCCACCAGCAGGTGGTCGCGCCAGCGGGCGTTGACATCCATGTACCGCTTGAGCAGGCCCTCCTCCCGGAAGCCGGCCTTCGCGAGCACCGCCTGCGACGCACCGTTGGTCGGCTGCACGGTCGCCTCCAGCCGGTGCAGCCCGACCGGACCGAAACAGTGGTCGACGCCGAGAGCCACCGCGGCGGTGGCGACACCCTTGCCGCTGACGTCCTCGTCCACCCAGTAGCCGATCCAGGCGCTGCGCACCGCACCGCGCTGGATGTTGCCGACGGTCAACTGCCCGGCGTAGCGCCCGTCCACCTCGATCACGAACGGCAGCACGTTCCCGCGCCGCGCCTCGGCCTTGAGAACCGAGTGCAGTGGCGTCCACGACGACGGCTGGTGCCTGCGCGCCCACGACCCCTGCGCGGTGGGTTCCCACGGCAGCAGCAGGTTCTGGTTCTTGATGCGGAGCCGGCTCCATTCGCGGCCGTCGCGCGCGCGGATCGGCCGCGCCGTGACCACGCCGGCGGCGGTACCGATCGGCCCGAGCGTCGCGGGCCAGCCGGGATGAGAGGGCGAGTCGACCAGCCAGCTCAGCATCTCGTCAGCCGCGCTGAGCCAGGAACATGACCTCCACGCGGTCGCCGGTCTCGAGTTCTTCGACGTCCTCATCGACGACGATCAGGCAGTTGGCCTCCGCGAGTTCGGCAAGCAGATGCGAACTCCCCGTAGGAGATTCGCCGATGACCTGGACCAGGTACTCCCCCGAGCGCTCGTCGCGCATCAGCTGTCCGCGAAGGTAGCCGGTACGGCCCACGACCGACGCGATCGGACCGACCGTGCGCGCGGTGACCGTGCGCCGCTTGGGCTGGCGCTTCCCGAGAGCGATGCGGATCAGCGGCCGGACCATCACCTCGAAGGTCACGAGCGCGCTCACCGGGTTGGCCGGCAGCCAGAACACCGGGATCTCGTCGCGGCCGAGCCGGCCGAAGCCCTGCACCGAGCCGGGGTGCATCGCGATCCGGGCGATCTCCAGATCGCCCAGGTCGGCCAGCGCCTCGGCCACATCGCGCGAGGCCTCGCCGCCGACGCTGCCGCAGATCACGACGATCTCCGAGCGGATCAGCTGCGCCTCGACGGTCTCGCGCAGGCGGTCCTTGTCGCGGCCTGCGACGCCGACCCGGTGCACGTCGGCGCCGGCGTCGCGGGCCGCCGCGGCCAGCGCGTAGCTGTTGACGTCGTACACCTGACCGGGACCGGGATCGCGGTAGATGTCGACCAGTTCGTTGCCCACCGAGATCACCGCGACCCGCGGTCGGGGATGGACCAGCACCCGGGAACGACCGACCGCGGCCAGCAGTCCGACCTGCGCCGGACCGATCACCGCGCCCTCGCGCACCGCGACATCGCCGGGCATCACGTCGTCACCGATGCGCCGCACGTATTCGCCGCTCTCCACCGCGTGCCCGATCATCACGCGCTGGTCGCCGCCGTCGGTCCAGCGCAGCGGCACCACGGCGTCGGCCAGCGTCGGCATCGGCGCACCGGTCTGGACGCGTACCGCCTGCCCGGGCTGCAGCCGGATCGGGGTGCGCGAGCCGGACTCCACCTCGCCGACCACCGGCAGGTGCACCACCAGATCGTCGCTCTCGTCGGGGCGGGTGACCTCGATGCCACCGCTGTCCAGGTCCGCCATCTCGGCCGGCGCCGCCGTCCCGGCGAGCACCACGTCCACGGCGCGCACCGCATAGCCGTCGACCGCCACCTGATCGAACCCGGGCAGCGGATCGGTGGTCACCACCTCCTCGGCGCACAGCAGACCCTGTGCCTCGGAGATCGCCACCTGGACCGGTCGCGGAGCCACCACCGAGGCGGCCACCAGGCTCAACTGGTCCTGCACCGAGCGCATGTTCTCTCCTCACCGTCGCTGGCTCCGAGGTTAATCAACGGACGACGCGCCCGACGGCAGGCGCGCGGGGTTTCAACGAGCTCAACCGGCGATCGGAGACGCGCAACCGGCGATCGGGAGCACGCAGCCCGCGATCGGGAGCACGCAGCCCGCGATCGGGAGCACGCAGCCGGCGACCGACGACGCTCAACCGGCGATCGGAAACGCTCAATCGGCGGTCGACGGCGCTCGACCGACGATCTGGGGCGGGTCAACCGGCGGGGCCGGATGCCGAACGGCGGAGTTGTGGGTCACCACGACCCACAACTCCGCCGTCTGCGAATCGGCTACTGCGAGAGCCGCTGCTCCAGCCACTCGCGCAACTCGGGGCCGTAGTCGTCGCGGTCGAGCGCGAAGTCGACGGCGGCCTTCAGATACCCGCCGGGGTTGCCCAGGTCGTGCCGGGTGCCCTCGTGCACCACGACGTGCACCGGCTCACCCTTCGCGATGAGCAGCGCGATCGCGTCGGTCAGCTGCAGTTCCCCACCCGCACCGGGAGTGATCTCCCGCAACGCGTCGAAGATCTTGCGGTCCAGGATGTAGCGGCCGGCGGCGGCCAGGTTCGACGGCGCATCGGCGGCGGCGGGCTTCTCGACCATCCCCTTGACCCGCTTGACGTTCGGCGTCACCGGATCGGCCTCCTCGACGTCGAACACGCCGTAGGAGCTGATGGCGTCGGGCCCGACCTCGATGGCGCAGAGCACGCTGCCGCCGTAGCGGGCACGCGTCTCCGCCATGCGCGTCAGGACCCCGCCGGGCAGCACCAGATCGTCGGGCAGCAGGACGGCGATGGCGTCCTCGTCGTCGCCGAGTTCGGGCTCCACGCAGCCGACGGCGTGGCCGAGACCGAGCGGCTTGTCCTGAACCACCGAGGCCACCTGGAGCAACGACGGCGCGTTGCGGACCTTGGCGAGCATGGCCTGTTTGCCGCGCGAGGAAAGGGTGTGCTCCAGCACCAGGTCCTCGACGAAGTGCGCCACCACGCCGTCCTTGCCGGGCGAGGTGATGATGAGCAACCGCTCGGCCCCGGCCGACTTGGCCTCCTCGGCGACCAGCTCGATCCCCGGGGTGTCGACCACGGGCAGCAATTCCTTGGGCACCGTCTTGGTGGCCGGCAGGAATCGGGTTCCGAGACCGGCCGCGGGCACCACCGCGGTGTGGGGGATCTTCGACTGCGACATGAGCCTCACCTTACTGGCGGGTTCTGGCAGGATCGGACACGAGTCCTGGACGAACGCTGACATGCCGAACGGTGAGAGTGATGCCCGCAGACAAGAACGACCTCCGTGCCGGCCTGCTCGCCGCCCGCGCGGCGATGAGCCCGTTCGCCGAATCGCAGGCCATCGGCGACCTGGCCGAATGGATGTACGCGCTGCCCGTCGAACTGGCCGAGGGCGACACCGTCGCCGCCTATGTCGCCACCCGGCGCGAGCCCGGCGGCACCCCGATGCTCGACGCCCTGGCCGACCGCGGGCTGCGAGTGATCCTGCCGATCGTGCCCGAGGGACCGCCGCAGCGACTGGAGTGGGGTGTCTATCGCGGCGAGCGGCACCTCGGCGAGGGCCGCTGGAATCTGTTGGAGCCCACCGGAATGCGCCTCGATCCGGACACACTGGTCGACGCGAAGCTGATCCTGGTGCCCGCGGTGGCCGCCGACCGGCGCGGCGTGCGGCTGGGCCGCGGCGCCGGCTACTACGACCGGACGCTGGCCGGGATGCCCGGCGCGATCGTGGCGGTGGTGCACGACGGCGAGTTGGTGGAGCACGATCTGCCGGAGGACCCGACTGACGTCCGCGCGCACTGGATCCTCACCCCGTCGAGGGGTTTCGTTCCCGCCACGGCCGACTGAGCCCGCGCACCTTTCGACACGGTTCGTCGCTTCGCTCCTCACCGACTCAAGGAGCTACACAAGGAGCGCGCAAAAAGCAGCCCGTTGAGCCGGTCCGAGCCCCTGGGGCGAGGACCGTGTCGAAACGCCCCGACGCTAGGAGGCGGCGCTGGTGGTCGACGTCGTCGACGACGAGGTACTGGACGACGAAGAACTCGACGACGAGCTCTCGGACGAAGAACCGCTCGACGACGAGTTGGACGACCCCGAGGGCACCGAGCCCTTGCGGGAGTCGGTGCGGTAGAAGCCGCTGCCCTTGAAGACCACGCCGACCGAGTTGAACAGCTTGCGGAGCTTGCCCTGACACTGCGGGCACGTGGTCAGCGCATCGTCGGAGAACGACTGCTGGACGTCGAACTTGTTGTCGCAGTCGGTGCATGCGTAGCTGTAGGTGGGCACGAATACCTCCGAGAAATCAGGTAAAGATCGGTGTTCAGTGTAACCCGCATTGGCACTCGATCATTCCGAGTGCCAATCGGGGTGCGATCATTCGATCGCGCGGGTGTCCGTGTCGGGCACACCGTCGCGATTCATGTCCGCGCTGCGGGCCCGGCCCGCATCCCAGCGCAGCAGTGCGCCGCCCAGGACGGCGGCGAGCAACGACCCGACCAGGATGCCCACCTTGGCCGCGGCGGTGTGCCCGCCTGCGGACTCGTCCGGGAACGACAGCTCGGCGATCAGCAGGGCGACGGTGAAACCGATGCCGCAGAGGAAACCGATCGGCAGCAGGTCGCGCAGGCCGATCGCATCGGGCAGGCGCAGCGGCGTGAACCGGGTGACCAGCCAGGTGGTGCCGAGGACGCCGGCCACCTTCCCCACCACCAGGCCCACGACCACGCCGACGCTCACCGGCTGCACGATGTGTCCGACCCCGACCACGGTCACCCCGGCCGCCGCGAACGCGAACAGCGGCAGTGCCACGCCCGACGACCACGGCGTCAGCGCGTGCGCCCCGACGATCGCCCGCGGCAGCGCCTCGCCGTGCCGCGCGACCGCCGGGACGGTGAACCCGAGCAGTACCCCGGCCACGGTGGAGTGCACCCCGGAGGCGTGCACCAGGCCCCACGTCAGGACAGCGATCGGCACCAGCAGCCACCAGTACAGGCGGCGGGCCCGCACCAGCAGGCCGAAGACGACGACGCAGCCGAGCGCCTCGAGGAGCAGCGGCAGGTCGATGTGCTCGGTGTAGACGGTGGCGATCACGGCGATGCCGAGCAGGTCGTCGACCACGGCCAGGGTCATCAGGAACACGCGCAGCGCGATCGGCAGCCCGCGCCCACAGATCGCCAGCACGGCGAGCGCGAAGGCGATGTCGGTGGCCGACGGGATGGCCCAGCCGCCGACGGCGTCGCCGTCGAGCGGACCGACGATCGCCGCGTAGCAGAGCGCGGGCACCACCATGCCGCCGACCGCAGCGGCCACCGGGACCCCGGCGCGGCGCGGGTTGCGCAGGCTGCCGGTCACGAATTCGTGCTTGAGTTCCATCCCGACGATGAAGAAGAACAGGGCCAGCAGACCGTCGGCGGCCCACTCCCCGAGCGTCAGCCGCAGGTGCAGCGACGACGGCCCCACCTCGGTCTCCAACAGGGAGTGATAGGCCGCTCGCCAGGGCGAATTGGCCCAGACGAGGGCGATCACGGCGGCGATCACCAGCAGGATGCCGCCGCTGACATCACGGGAGATCCAGCTCGAAAGTCGTCCCTGCACCATGTGGACATCTTCGCATCCACTCGTACGGGCCTGTGGACAGCCGGTCGCAGGCGGCGGCGATCGGTGTCAGCGTCGAAGCATGAGAACTCCGATCACCACCGGTTCGCTGTCCCGGGTCCGCGCGGCCACCGTCCGCCGGGCGATCGCCGTCGTCTGCGTACTGGCGGCGGCCGCACTGTTCGTCGCCCGGCCGGCCGACGGACGGGATCGGACCGTCGTCGTCGCGGCGCGGGATCTGCGGCCGGGCGTCGTGCTGTCCGACGATGACCTGCGCGTCACCCGCGTCCCCCGGGACGTCGCGCTCGGCGCACTGCATGAGAAACGGGAGGCCACCGGCTCGCGGCTGACCGGTGCCGTCGCCGCGGGCGAAGCCCTCACCGCGACGCGGCTGCTCGGCTCCCGGCTGCCGTCGGCGGTGACCGGAGATCCGCGGGCACGACTGGTTCCGGTCCGTCCGGCCGACGCCGCGGTGACCGGGCTGCTGCGGTCCGGGGACGTCGTGGACGTGCTCGATGAGGACGCCCACCTGCTCGCGGCCGGGGCCGTGGTGGCCGTGCCCGCGGCCCCGCCGCGATCGGCCGTCGCCGCCGCGGATGCGCCCGTGCTGCTCGCGATGGACGAGGACGCGGCGCACCGGGTGGCCGCCGCCGGGCTGGCTAACGCCCTGACGCTGGTGATTCACTGAGTTACACTCGACCCGTGCTCAAGGGTTTCAAGGAATTCATCCTCCGCGGCAACGTCGTCGAACTGGCCACCGCCGTCATCATCGGCGCCGCGTTCACCGCGATCGTGACCGCGTTCACCGACAAGATCATCAGCCCGCTGCTGGCCGCGATCCCCACCGGCCAGGACTGTGGCCAGACGATGGCCACCGGCGCCGACAAGGCGCAGGCCGCCGCCGTCCAGGTCTGTGGCCTGACCTATCAGCTGGTCGACAGCTCGCCGTCCACGGTGATGGACTTCGGTGCCGTGATCGCCGCGTTCATCAACTTCCTGATCGTCGCCGCGGTGGTCTACTTCCTGATCATCGTGCCGTACAACAAGCTCAACGAGCTGGCGGCCGCCCGCCGCTCGGCGTCGGCCGAGGAAGAGGCCGAGCAGACCGAGGTCGGCCTGCTCACCGAGATCCGCGACCTGCTCGGCGCGAACCGCCCGGCCGCCCCCGCGCCGGCACCCGGTCTGCCCGATCCGGCCGCCGGCCAGTACCCGCCGGAAGGGCCGCGCCACTCGCTCTGACCCCCGCGATCAGCACAGGGTACCCTTAGTGCCATGACCACGACCCCGCTGGAACCCGCCGAGCTGGCCGGACTCACCCTGTCCGCCGCGATGAAGCAGGGTTCGGCCATCGAGCACGACGAGGCCGAGCACTCGGCGTTCATGGATCAGCTGCTCGGCGGACACGTCAACCGGGCCGGCTACGCCGACTACCTGCGAGCACTCCGCCCGGTGTACGCGACGCTGGAACGGCTGGGCCGTGAGCTCACCGACGATCCCGTCGCCGGCCCGGTGATCGACGCGGGACTGGAACGACTGGCCGCGATCGACGCGGACCTGGACTACTGGGCACCGGGCGAGTCGCACGAGACCGATTCCGCGGCGGCCAACGCGTACGCCGCCACCATCGCGGCCAGCGCCGCCTGGGGCGGGCAGTACCTGGCCCATCACTACACGCGCTATCTGGGCGATCTCTCCGGCGGCCAGGCGGTCGGCAAGATCCTGGACCGCGCTTTCGGACTCGACGGCGCCGGCCTCGCCTTCTACGACTTCGCCGAGATCGGCAAGAGCAAGCCGTACAAGGACGAGTACCGGGTGAAGCTCGACGCGATCGGCGCGACACTCACCGACGAGCAACGGCTCACCGTGGTCGACGAGGTCCGCCGGGCCTTCCGCCTGAACCACGACGTCTTCACCGAACTCAGCGGAAACCTGGACCGCTACCGCCGCTGATCGAGGGTCGTTTCGACACGGTTCGTCACGAAGTTCATCCTGAGCTTGCCGAAGGGTTCCTCACCGGCGGGCGGGCCGCCTATGCCGCTGAGCCGTGTCGAGACGCCCCCGCACCCCCACACCGCCGTCTCGCAACGCCCCCGCCGCCCCCACACACCGCCGTCTCGCAACGCCCCCGCCGCCCCCACACACCGCCGTCTCGCAACGCCCCCGCCGCCCCCACACACCGCCGTCTCGAAACGCCCCCGCCTCGCCCGTTGAGCCGGGCGAGGCGCTAGCCGAGCCCGTGTCGAAACGCCTCGCACAACCCGTTGGAGCCGGGCGAAACACCTCGCACAGCCCGTGCCGAAACGCCCCGCACAGCCCGTTGAGCCGGGCGAGGCGCTAGCCGAGCCCGTGTCGAAACGCGCCCTAGTCAAGCCCGCCCCCGGCGAAGAACCGCTCCAGCCGCGCCGCGTACGGCGCAGGATCCAGCCCCTCATCCACCAGCCAGTCCGCGCAGTAGTACTTATTCACATAGCGATCACCGGAATCACACAGAAGAGCCACCACACTCCCGGTACGACCCGCATCCCGCAACTCGCCCACGATCCGGTACGCCGCCCACAACCCGGTCCCGGTCGACGCACCAGCACGCCGGCCGGTCACCGCCTCCAGATGAGCGATCGCCGCGACAGCAGCGGCATCGGGCACCGACACCATCCGGTCGACCACCGCCAGCAAGAAGCCGGGCTCCACCCGCTGACGCCCGATCCCCTCGATCCGCGAACCCACCACCGTCCGCACACCAGGATCACCGTCACGCCAGGCCGGGAAGAACGCCGAGTTCTCCGGATCCGCCCGCCCCACGCCGATCGAGCGGAGTCGAGATCAGGCTCCGCCACCACCGGACTCCACCCGTTCGAACACTTGCACATCACGGTGGTAAGGCGTAGTTTGAAGGCAGAACTCGAACGTATGAGCGATTTCTATCGGAAGCTCAGCAGGGGGTGAGGGTCGATGTATTTCGGTGACGACACACCGGTCGGGCTCGACGACGCCGGTGCCGCCCCGCTCACCCCCGATCAGCTGGAAACCGCGACCGGTGTATCTCTTCCGGATGATCCGATGTTGTTGTGGCAGATCATCGACACGGCGATGGCAGTGCTCGGTGACACGCCGCTGGCGTCTGGGTCGGTGCGGCAGGTCGCCGATATGGCCGAGATCTCCGAACGGGTCCGGCGCCGCCACGACGGGCTCTCCGCCGGCCTGTATGCCGAGTGCAATGACCGCTCGGTCGATCGCGCCACCGGGTATCTGACGATGATCAGCTACCTCGCTTACGGGCACCGCCTCGGGCTGGGTCAGGCCCGGGCCCGCACCGCCCTGGCCAATCGCCTCGCCCATCGGACGGCTTTGACCGGCGAGACACTGGATCCGGTGATGCCCGCGGCCGCCGTGGCTGTCGCCGACGGCCTGATCAGTGCCCGGCACGTGGAGGTGATCTCCGCGGTCCTGGCGAAGATCCCCGAATGCCTCGGCCCGCAGGTGATTGCCGATGCCGAGGAGCGTCTGGTCCAGGCGGCGAAAGACCTCAACCCCAAGGATCTGGCCCGCGTGGGAGCGCATCTGCTGGCGTATCTGAACCCCGATGGGGACTACACCGATCCTGAGGATCGGCAACGCCGGCGGGATCTGACCGTATACGGCCAGGACGACGACCTGATGTCGGAGATCGACGGACACCTGACCCCGTCCGCGCGCGCCAAGCTGGACCTCATCCTCACCACGTGGGCCGCCCCGGGGGTCAACAACCCCGCCGATCCCGATTCCCCGCACCCGGCCGGCGACGAACCCGACGCCGACGCTCTGGCCGCCGCCCGGGAACGCGACACCCGCGCTCCCGGGCAACGCCGTCACGACGCCTTCGAGGCGGCCCTCGACTTCGTGATCGCCCACGGGGGCCTGGGCAAGCCCGGCACCATCTCCACCGATCTGGTGATCACCGTGTCCGACGCCGACCTCGCCCGTCACGCTGGGATCGCCCAGTCCGCCACCGGCACCCTCATCCCGGTCAGCGACCTGATCGAACTCGCCTCCCGGAACCAGGCGCGGCCGTACCTGGCCGTCTTCCGCGACCACACCAGCCAGCCGCTCTACCTCGGGCGTGGACGGCGCTCCGCCTCCAAGGCACAACGGCTCATGCTGTTCGCCCGCGATCGCGGCTGCACCGCACCGGCCTGCGACATGCCCTTCGCCCGCACCGAAGCCCACCACTCACCCCGCTGGGAAAACGACGGACGCACCGACATCGACGCCCTCGGCGCCGCATGCGGTGGCCACAACCGCGCCGAAGGTCCACTGCCTGGTCACTGGACCACCGACATCCTGCATACCGGTCGCGACGCCGGACGCATGGTGTGGCGGCCCACCGGCGCCCGTCGCCCCTGGAATCTCAATCCGCTGCACCATCCACAGCGACTCGCCGAACAGATCGCCGACCGCGTCCACGGGCCACCACACCCACCCGGCACTCCCGCCACCCACGATGCGGTACGGCGCAACGACTCCCGCTCGATCATCGAGAAGGAATACGAACCCCGACTCGGACTCACCCGACTCTGGGCCGACCCGGAAACCCCGGCCGACCACGCGGCCTGACCACTCAGCGACATGCCCTCGCCATGCCGGGGCTCGGGGTGGCGCCGCGGGCTGAGCGCGTCCCGGAGCGGCGCGACGGGCAGTCCGGCCCCGCACGGCAACCCGCCACACCCGCCGCCGGCTGAGCCGCGCCGAGCCCGCAAGGGCGAGGCGCGAGTCGAAGCCAAGCCCCGGAGCGACTTGGTCCGACGATCCCGCCGCCCGCCCGATCGGCAAGGCGGGGAACACCCCCAGACGACGATATGGCTCGGGCCCCGCCTCGAGGAGAGACGGGGCCCGATCCGGGTATCGCGAAGAAGCGGTCAACCGATGCTGAACGGCGCTCCGTACAGAGTCGCGTTGCCGAGATTGCCGTCGGCCGCGAATCGGACATTCACCAGCGCACGCGCCTGGGCGAAGCCGACACAGCCGTTGACGCCGAAGCGCTCTTGGCTGTACACCAATCCGCCCCGGTCGCCCGTGAAGTAGACGCTGGTCACAACCGTGTCGTTGATCTCCTGCCGGACCACCGGAACGAACCTCGCCGATCCGGGGCCGAGCGCGAAACCGGCTTTGGAATTCGCCTTCTGACTGGAATCGCCGACGGTGCCGCCGGTCACGTCCCAGTCCTGGCCCAGGCCGCCGGTGGCACCGGCAGCGGCACCGAAGTTCAGCTGACAACCGACAAGGTAACCCTCCGTGACCGACGCACCCTTGACCGATCCGGATGTGGTCACTAGGACCTTTCCGGAGACGACGATCTCACGGCTCGTCGGAACGTTGGTCACCGCGCGCCGAATCGAATAGCTCTCGCCGGCGAGCCGGATCGACACGACGTCGGGCCCCTCTCAGCAGAGACGGGGCCCGACGTCGTGTCAGTGTGACCGGGGATCAGCCCATCGTGAACGGACGACCGGTGTACGTGACGATGCCCTTCACCGAGTCTGTGTTTACGGTCACCGAAATGACCGGTCGCGCGGAGGCATAGCCGGCGCACGATTCGACGCGGAACGCCTCCTGGCCGTAAACGACGCCGCCGTTCCCGCCGGCGAAGCTGTACGAACTGACCGCGTCGTCGTCATCGTCGGTGTCGTTGATCAGCCACACGCGCTTGACCTGTCCCGGGCCGAGGGTGACCTTTCCACGAAGGGAGGAATCCGAACCCGGGCTCGTGATGGACGGACCCGAGCTGTCAAGCGTGCCACCGATCCGGGGCGTGTCGACATCCACGCCACCGAAGTTCACCTGGCAACCCACGTCGTAGCCGACCTTGATCGAGCCGCCCTCAGCGGCACCACCGACGGTGACGCGCACCTTGCCCGAAACCCAGACCTCGCGGGACGACGGGACGTTGGTCACTGCCCGCTGAACCGCCGCATGCTGATCGAAGAGCTTGATGGTGACCGGGGTGCCGTCGACCAACTTCTTGGTCGCGGTGCCGCCGGGCACGGGGGTCGCCGATGCGGATCCGACGCTCATGCTGGACAGTCCGACCACGGCCGCGGCACCAACCGCTGCGGCACCGACCAGACGCTTGTTGAACTTGTTCATTGTCTTCCTTTACGCAAGTGTGAGATCTGACGACGGACGGTTCAGCCGAGGCTGAACGGGCGGCCGTAGAGGGTGGTCTTGAGGAAGGTGCCGGTACCGGTCACCACGTCGTCGTCATTGTTGATCGCGTAGCCCTTGGCGCCCTCGACGACCGCAGCCGTACGCGCCGATGCGTAGCCTCCGCACTGGTTGATCGCGACCGAGTAGCCGGACAGCTGAATCGAGGCCTTGCCATCGGTCTTGATCGACTTGTCGGTGATCTTCGCGATCGCGACTTCGCCCGGCTTGAGCGGAAGGCTCAGCCCGGTCGACGCATTCAGCGCATTCAGCGAGATCGCCGCACTGAAGTCGAGCGTCACACCGCTGACGTCCACCTGGCAGCCCGCGATGAGGTACAAAGTCTCCGTGCCGTTGATCCCCCCGCCGAGGTCCGCCGTGTAGGTACCGGACAGCAGGGCGCCGCGAGACGCCGGGTTGTTGGCCACCGTGCCGATCACACGAGCGCTTTCACCCTTGCGAGTGATCTTGGCGCTCTCGCCGTCGAGGCCCCTGGTTACCTTGGAGCCGTTCGGCAGGGCCGAGGCCTCGCCCGCACCGGACAGGATGCCTGCGGCACCGACTGCGGCGATCGCACCGGCGATCACGCTATTGCGCATTAGGTTCTTGCGCATATCTGATTCTCCTCGTTCGGGGAAAGTGTCTACTGAGAAGCGCCCCCGGGTAAGAGTTCCCTGAGTGACACCCGTCGCGAGAACGGTAACCGATGCGAGGCACCCGCCGCCATCGGATCAACGAGGCACTTTGTTACTTCCAGGTATCAGACGATGAACGGCGCATTGCGTGCGATTTGCGGTCATATTGCGTTTTATTTATAGGCCCTGGCCAGGCGCTACTCGTAGTGAGGGGGCCGGTTTTGGTCGAACCAGTGACGATCGCGCGCAGTGTGAGGAGTATCACCATCCTTGGTGACCTGATCCGGAAGCAGATCCCCAAAAATCTCTTCGAGCCGTCGCTTGCGGCGCCACTCAGGTTCGTCCAAGGAATAGTCCCTGGGTGCGTCAGAATTCACTGATCTGATCGATGATGTAGTGCGACAGCGGAATCAGGGTGGCCATCCCGTCGCGAACGGCGGCGCGCGAGTTGGCGAGGTTCACCACGAGGGTCTGGCCGGAGATCCCCGCCATGCCGCGGGACAGGCCGCCGTCGGTGGCGCCGGCCGACAGCCCGGACGCCCGCAGCGCCTCCTCGATACCGCGCAGCCGACGATCGAGCAGCGGTTCGGTGGCCTCCGGGGTCACGTCGCGGGCACGCACGCCCACGCCGCCGACCGAGACCACCAGGTCCACGCCGCCGATCACCGCGGTGTTCAGCGCGTTGCGGATCTCCACCTCGTCCTCGGAGACCGTCACCGTCGCATCGACGTGGTACTCGCCCTCTTCGAGGAGCTCACACATCAGCGGGCCGAGCCGGCCGGCATCGCCCTCGTCGTCGACCACGACGACCAGCGCGCGGAGTAGCGCCTCGGCCGGAATACCGTCGTCGGCCAGCGCTGCGGCGTCGGCCTCGATCTCGTCGATGTCGGGTGCGTCGATCATGGTCATCTCCTCGCAGGTGTCAGGACGATCCGAGTTTCACCGTAGCCGTCTGCTGACGGCCCCGGTCGGTGTAGGTGATCTTCACCGTGTCACCGGGCGCATGCGACCGGATCGAAGCCACCAGCGCCTCCGACGACGGGATCTTGCGGTCGTCGACGGCGGTGATCAACGCGCCCTCCGGGATACCGGCCTGTGCGGCGGAACCACCGCGGACGACGCTGGCGACCAGCGCGCCCGGCTGGGTCGCGTCGGCGCTGGGACGCACGTTGACGCCGAGGCTGGCGCGCGTCACCTTCTCCCCCTTGATCAACTGGTTGGCCACGCGCATCGCCTGGTCGATCGGGATGGCGAAGCCGAGACCGATGGAGCCGGAGGAGCCCTCCGACGCGCCCAGCGTGGCGATCGCCGTGTTGATACCGATCAGTGCACCGGAGGCGTTGACCAGCGCACCACCGGAGTTGCCCGGGTTGATGGCGGCGTCGGTCTGGATCGCATCGATCACCGACTCGGTGGAACCGTCGGCGCCCGAGGTGGACACCGGCCGGTTGAGCGCGCTGATGATACCGGTGGTCACCGTGCCCTCCAGGCCGAGTGGCGAGCCGATCGCGATGACGTCCTGACCGACCGACAGGTTGTCGGACGTGCCGATGGGAATCGGGGTGAGGCCGGTCTTCTCGGTCTTGATGACGGCGATGTCCGACGTCGGGTCGGTGCCGATCACGCGGGCTTTGGACACGGTGCCGTCGCTGAAGCTGACCAGCACCTCCTGCGCGGGGGTGCTGCCGCCCGCCGAGACCACGTGGTTGTTGGTCAGGATGGTGCCGTCGGAGTTGAGGACGACGCCGGAACCCGAGCCCGATTCGCGGCCCACCGTCACCAGGATGGACACCACGGCAGGCAGGGTCCGCGCGGCGACGTCCTGCACGGAACCCGGCTTGGCCGGGGGCTGCGTG
Organism: Gordonia marina; assembly: GCF_052036135.1. Lineage (NCBI taxonomy): Bacteria > Bacillati > Actinomycetota > Actinomycetes > Mycobacteriales > Gordoniaceae > Gordonia > Gordonia marina. The sequence goes on along the minus strand of NZ_JBPSDN010000002.1, from coordinate 85,527 downwards.
GTGACGCGGGCACTCGGCGACCCGGCCGCGACGACGTCGGTGGAGCTCGAGGAGGTCGAGTCCCGGGTCGCCACGACGCCGATGACGCCGCCGACCACACCGGCGACCAACGCCAGGATCGCGATCAACGCGATCCACAGCGGGCCGCGGCCACGGCCGCCGCCGTTCGACGACGGCCCGCCCGTGCCCGGTGGTGCGGGCGGCGGCCCGGCGGGCGGCTGCGCGACGCCGAAAGCGCCGGTGCCGTAGGGCTCCTGGCCGTAAGGGCTGCTGGTGCCCTGAGTGCCTGGGCCATAGGTGCCCGGGCCGTACGGGAGGGTGGGCTGCGGGCCGGTCATGGGCGGCGGGGGCGCGGCCGCTCCGGGAACGTTCTCGTAGGGGGTGAACGGCCTCGACTCGGCGTGACCGTCATGCAGGTCCGCTCGAGAATCGGGTGCATAGGGATTCGGATCATGCGGCGTCTGCGCGTCGCTGGGTCCCCGGTCTGTCATGCGCACCACCCTAAGACACTTTCCTGTGAGGTAGCTCGGTGGTTCCTGTCATCGGACTCCGTGTCGTGGGTTGGGCTTCGACACGCTCTACGCCTGGCGGTGGTTCCTGAGCGAAGTCGAAGGGCTTGACCGGCTCAACCAGCCGGCGGTGGCCCGGTGGGCTCCTGGGACTGGTGGGCGATTCGACTCGCCACCTCGCCCTATCGGGCTCGGCAGCGGCTCAACGGGCTGGTGATGGGCTCGGCGGCGGCTCAACGGGCTGGTGATGGGCTCCGCGGCGGCTCAACGGGCTGGTGATGGGCTCGGCGGTAACCGCAGCGGCATGACAAGGTACTACCGCGGGACCAGCACAGGGTCGGGTTCGGTGTGGATGGGCAGGCCGGGGAAGGTCATGCGGATCAGGGCGCCGCCCTGTTCGGACTGCTCCGCCCGCACCCGGCCACCGAGGCGCTCCACCACCTGCCGCACGATCGCCAGGCCCAGGCCGGAACCCGGCATGGACCGGGTCGACGCCGCTCGGTAGAAGCGCTCGAACACCAGCTCGCGGTCCTCCGGCGGGATGCCCGGACCCGCGTCGGCGACGGTCAGTTCGGCGGTCTCCGGGCCGGTCTGACGCAGCCGGACCTGCACCGCGCGGCCGGGCGGACTCCACTTCGCGGCGTTGTCGAGCACGTTCAGCACCGCCCGGGAGAGCCCGCTGACCTCGCCGAAGACGAACCACGACTGGGTCGACACCTCGAAGTCGACGTCGGTGCGGCGTCGTCGTACCCGGACCAGGCATTCGTCGATGATCTCCTCGAGGTCGCACTCCTCGAAGACCGCGTCGTGGGAGTCCTCGCGGGCCAGGTCGACCAGGTCGCCCACCAGCGTCGACAACTCCTCGATCTGGGCGACGACATCCGAGCGCAGCTCGATCATGTCGGCGGCGGGCACCGGCGGCGCGCCCGGTTCGGACGCGGCGATCAGCAGTTCCAGGTTGGTGCGCAGCGAGGTGAGCGGCGTCTTGAGTTCGTGGCCGGCGTCGGCGACCAGCCGCGCCTGTTTGTCCCGCGACTCCGCCACCGCGGCCAGCATCGCGTTGAACGCCTCGGTGAGACGGGCCAGCTCGTCGCGCCCGACCACCGGCATCGGCCGTAGATCCTGCGTTCGCGCGACCCGTTCGGCGGCCTCGGTGAGCCGGGCCACGGGTCTCAATCCGCCGCGAGCGACGACGGTGCCGGCCACCACCGCGAAGACGACACCGATCCCGCCGGCCACGAACAGCACCGAGGCGAGTCGCCGCAGGATGGCGTCGGTGTGGTCCAGACTCTGGGCCAGCACCAGCGTGGTGCCGTCGGACAGCTTGCGGGCGAGCACCCGGTAGTTGCCGACCGTGCGCAGGCTCTGGTTGAGCTTGCCGGGCGGATTGGTCGAGGCGGCGATCTTGCGTTCAGCCTCCTCGAAGGGGACGTCGCCCACCCCGTACGCATGCCCGTCCGGCTGCACCAGCGCGATGGTGATGTTGGTGGAGAAGACGGTGCCGGCGAGCAGTCTCTTAGGGTCGGCCGCGAGTTGTCCGGTGGTGGCCAGCGCCGTCATCCCGTCGGCGCGCGCGGTGAGCTGGGTGTCCACGTCCTGATACAGCGCGCGGTAGACGAAGACGTAGGTGGCCCCGGCCATCAGCATCGCGCTGAGCGCCACGACGGCCGCCGCGAGCAGCGCGACGCGGCTGCGGAGCGACACCGAGCGGGTCAGCGGCAGCGGGTCGCGCATGGTGCGCTTGGCCGCGTGCGCGCGGCGGGTCAGGCCGCGCCCGAAGGGACCCACGAGCTACGGCGCGTTCTCGCGGAGCACGTAGCCGACGCCGCGGACGGTGTGGATGAGGCGCGACTCGCCGTCGGCCTCGGTCTTGCGGCGCAGGTAGCCGATGTATACCTCCAGCGCGTTCCCCGAGGTCGGGAAGTCGTAGCCCCAGACCTCCTCCAGGATCCGGCTGCGGGTGAGCACGCGGCGCGGATTGCTCATCAGCATCTCCAGCAGCGCGAACTCGGTGCGGGTGAGGCTGATCTGCCGTTCACCGCGGGTCACCTCGCGGGTCACCGGATCGAGGGTCAGGTCCTCGAAGCTGATGGCCTCGGAGTCCAGGTCGTCGTCGCGGGTGGTGCGCCGGGACAGGGCCCGCAGCCGCGCGAGCAGTTCTTCCATGGCGAAGGGTTTGGGCAGGTAGTCGTCGGCGCCGGCGTCCAGGCCGCTCACCCGCTCGGACACCGAGTCGCGCGCGGTCAGCACCAGGATCGGCAGGTCGTCGCCGGCCGAACGGAGCCGGCGGCACACCTCGAGTCCGTCCAGGCGCGGCATCATCACATCGAGCACCATCAGGTCGGGCCGATCGGCCACCACCTTCTCCAGTGCCTCCAGCCCGTCGCCGGCCGTCTCCACGGTGTAGCCGTTGAAGGTCAGGGAGCGGCGCAGCGACTCCCGGACGGCACGATCGTCGTCGACCACAAGAATCCGCATGGCTACTAGTCTTAACCCTCCCAGGTAAGAAGGCGCTGAGCGCCGCGCCGGGAAAGCGCCTTCCACGGCGGCGCGGCCTCCGGACCGCATTCCGGTCCGGCATGCCGGCGCCCGCCGGACCGGTATCCGGCGGTCGCGAGATTTCTGGACCAGAAACCGGTTTCGGCGAATCTACCTGCGCGTATTCGCCTCAGCGACGCCCGCGGCGCCGCGCCGCGCCGGATGATCATGTGAGCCGGTACGCGATACCGCACAGAACGGGAGCGACGATGGTGTTGACAAGGAACCGCGATGTCACGGTGCGCGGGATCTCGTGGCGCGTGGCGTGGCTCGCGGCACTGACGGTTCCGGCCTGGTGCGGAACCGGGCTCACGACGCAGGCGATCGCCGGGCTGATCGGGTTCGCGATCGTCGCCGTGTGCTCGGTCTTCTACGGCACCTGGTCGTTCGACGGTGAAGCCCGGCGCAAGCGGCTGGACGCGGACAGCGCCGCCCGGGCCCGGTAGCCGCCGGCCTCGGTGGACCCGGGCAGGGTCACTCCGGCGCGGTCGGTTCCTCTTCGGCTTCCAGCGGCTCATCCGGATCGGTGAACGAATCGTCGGTCTCGGTGTCGCGGACGGCGGCCTCGGCCTGCTCGCGCGCCTGCGCCAGCTCGGCGTCGTGCATGCGCTCGTTGCGCCCCTTCATGCCGAACATACGGGTCACTCTCCTTCGGTCAGCGTTTGCGGCGGCCCGCGGCCGAGAGCATGTCGGAGACCTCCGTGAACTTCACCCGCGGGCGCCGCTGCTGCCGCCCATTCTCCCGCTCCCGGCGGTCGATCGCCCGGATACCGCGGTATCCGACGACGGCCCGCTTCCGGCGGCGCAGCAGGGCGTCGAACGCCTCCGGCTCCGACGTCGGCCGCACGATTCCGCCGTTCACCACGTCGTCGATGAACCTCTCGACCGTCGCGGTCGCCTGCAGTTTGTTCGCACCGATGCCGCCGGTGGAACCGCGGCCGGCCCAGCCGAGGACGTAGGTGCCCGGCAGCGGCTCGCCGTCGGCACCGATCACCCGTCCGTCGACGTTCGGGAAGTAGCCGGCATCGGCGTCGAACGGCAGGCCGCCGATCGGCGCCGACCGGTAGCCGATGGAGCGCACCAGCAGGTCGGCCGCGATCGGATGTTCGCGCTCGCCGGTCCGCACCGTCACCGTCTCGAGGTGGCCGTCGCCGTCGGTCCGCACCGGGGAGGTGTGGAAGAGGAAGACGATGCGCCGGTTCTCCGGGTCCGCCGGCCGGTCCAGTTCGGGCAGCGGCCCGTCGGCGTCGTCGTGCACGACCACCTCCACGCCCGGGATCACCGACAGCGCGCGGTATTCGGCAGCGGTGTAGGCCGCGGACTCCTGGCCGCGGCGGCCGAGCACGACCACCTCGTGGATGTTCTGTTCCCGAAGCAGCGCCAGGGCGCGGTCGGCGATGTCGGTGCGGGCCAGCAGTTCCGGCGGCGACACCAGGATGCGGGCGACGTCGAGCGCCACGTTGCCGGTGCCGACGATCACGGCGCGGCCGGTGCCGTGCGCCGGGATCCGGGGGTCGGGCGCGCCCGGCACCGCGTTGTACCAGGCCACCAGATCGGTCGCCGAGGTCGATCCGGGCAGATCCTCCCCCTCGATCCCGAGGCGGCGGCTCTGGGATGCGCCGACCGCGTAGAAGACGGCGTCGAAGTGCTCGGCCAGTTCGGCGGGCGTGATCTGGCCGGCCTCGACGTCGTCCCCGACCTCCACGTTGGTCGCCATGGTCACCTTCGGATCCCGGTAGAGGATGTCGAAGGTGCGCATCACGTCCTTGGTGCTCGGGTGATCCGGCGCCACCCCGGCGCGGACCAGGCCACCCGGTGTGGGCAGCCGGTCGATCACCGTGACGTGCGCGCGAGTCCGGTTCAGGAGGGTCCGCAGGGCGTAGCCGCCGGACGGACCGGTGCCGACCACGGCCACGCGCAGGCCGTCCGGCAGCCGCGGCAGGTCCGGATAGACCACATCGCTCCACCCGGACGAGATGTGCGGGTTGTTCGCGTAGTAGTCGGCGTTGATCTCGGCGAAGATCCGGTCGCGCGGGCCGAGCTTGTCGGCCGGGAAGATCGCGTTCACCGGGCACGCGTCGGCGCACGCACCGCAGTCGATGCAGGCCTGCGGGTCGACGTGCAGGATGTCGGAGGTACCGAAGCCGCGTTCCTCGGGCGTCGGATGGATGCAGTTCACCGGGCAGACGGCGACGCACGCGGCGTCGCTGCAGCACGACTGCGTGATGACGAAGACCATCGTCGCTCCGTTACAGCATGTGGGCGGCGCGGTAGTACCGCATCGCCGGCTTGGTGAGCAGTCCGACCTCATCGAGGAACTCCATGAGGTGCGCACAGCTGCTGCGGATCATCGAATGGAAGTGCGCGTTGGCGCCGGCCTCGGCGACGGCGCGGTCGGCGTCGAGCCCGGCGTCGGCGTAGGCCTGCGGCTGGATCAGATTGGTGACGATCATGTACGCGCCGAGGGCGACGTAGAGCGCACTGAACTGGCGGCGGAACCGGCTGATGCCCTGCACCGACTCGCGCACCTCTTCGCGCGCGAACTTCATGTGACGCGACTCTTCGAGGACGTGGATCTCGTTCACGGTCCGGATGAACGGGAGGACGCGATCGTCGCGCATGCAGCCGCGCTGGAAGACGTCGAGCACCTCCTCGGCCACCAGGATCCCGGCGTAGGCGACCTCGTTCTTGGCCGTCGCCTTGAAGAACTTGCCGAGCCGTCCGACCGTGCGCCCCGGCCGGTACGACCGGCCCACCATCTTCTCCGATGCCTTGGCGAACATGATCGAGTGACGGCACTCGTCAGCGATCTCGGTGAGCGCGAACTGGAACTCCGGCGAGTGATACTGGCCCAGGTACTGGTCGCGGACGACCATCTCCTGAAGGATCATCTCGAACCAGATACCGATGCACATGATCGACGCGAACTCGTGCCGGGTCAGCGAGATCCGCTGCTCCTCGGACATCTCGTTCCAGTAGTCGGTGCCGTAGAGCGAACTCCACTCCGGGCTGCAGCCGTACTTGTCCGGGTCCATCGGCAGCGACCAGTCGATCTCGGTCATCGCGTTGCGGGACAGCCGGGCGGCCGAGGCCAGCAGTCGTTCCGAGACCTCGTTCGGTCCGTCATCCTGCAGGCTGGTGAGAACGTCGTTGTTCACGGTGACAGTCATGTCGTCCACCTCCATTGGGGACGTCGTGTGCGCGAGCCCGTCGTGTGACGGACTTCATTGTTACAACATCTATTGTCACGTTATCACCGGGTTGCGCCCGGGTCGAGGCGTCTGGAACCGTTACTGATCAGTAAGTTTTGCGGAGGGACACGCCCTGCGCGCGGGACGAGTGGAGGAACTCATGTCATCGATCTTCATCTCCGGAGGTGCCGCCGGCATCGGTCTGGCGACGGCCAAGCGCTTCGCCGGCGAGGGCTGGACCGTGGGGATCTACGACGTCAGCGACGACGCCCTCGCCGCTGCGAAGGCGGAGAACCCGGACTTCATCACCGGCAAGCTCGACGTCCGCGAGCCGCAGCAGTGGGCCGACGCGCTGGCCGATTTCACCTCGCACACCGACGGCCGTCTCGACGTCCTCGACAACAACGCCGGAATCCTGATCTCCGGCGACCTGGCCGACATCACCCCCGAGGCGATCAAGGCACAGATCGACATCGACGCCCTCGGCGTCGCCCTCGGCGCGCAGGCCGCCCACCCCTACCTCAAGGCGACCCCCGGCGCGCACCTGGTGAACATCGCGTCGGCCTCGGCGATCTACGGCCAGCCCGGCATCGCCGTCTACAGCGCCACCAAGTTCTTCGTCGGCGGCCTCACCGAGGCGCTGGAACTGGAATGGCAGCACGACGACATCCGCGCCGTCTCGATCTGGCCGCTCTGGGCCAAGACCGCGCTCGCCGACACCGACGCGAAGTCGACGCAGACCCTCGGCGTGCGGCTCACCCCCGAGGACGTCGCCGAGAAGGTGTGGGAGTCGGTGCACCCGAACCGCGTCGACCTGCTGACCCGTCGCACCAGCTACTCGGTCGGCGCCCAGACCACGTTCCTCGGCAACGCCTCCAAGTTCCTCCCGAACAGCGCCGTCCGCCTGGTCAACAAGGTGCTGTCGCAGTAAGTCGCCGTTTTCGGGAGGGGCGTTTCGACACGTCTCCTCACGGAGTTCACATTGAGCTCCGTCGAAATGTTCGTCGACGGCGGGGCGGGCTGCGGCAGGTCACCGACAGCCCCCCCCGCCGTCGAGGCGAGCAGGCTGCGACAGCCCGTTGAGCCGTCGAGGCGCTAGCCGAGACGTGTCGAAACGACCTTCCCGGCGCTAGCCGCCGTTGAAGGCGGGGCGGTACGACCGGCAGGGCTCACCGCGCAACGATTCGCACGGCGGGGTGGGCCCGCCGGCCCGCTGGCCCGGAATCACCGGGAGCACCAGCGTCGAACCGCCCGCGCCCAGTTGCAGCGTGTCGATCACCCGGCCGCCGGTCGCCGGGGTGTCGAAGCGCCACGACGTCTTGTCGCCGCCGGGCGCGGTGATCGTGACGCGGATCCTCGACCCCGCGCGGAAGGTGTGGGCGATCGGATTCAGCGAGATCCGCATGGTCTGGACCCCCGACATCGGTGTCGGGGTGAGCCAGTCGCGGCGCGGATCCAGCGCCGTCGCCTGCGCGTTGGTCTGACGCAGCGAGGCCCGCAGCACCCCGGTGGTCACCAGGATCTCGGTGCCGTCCGGCCGCACCTCCGACACGGTCGCCTGCAGATCGGTGTCGGGCGCACTGCTCGACAGCTTCAGATCCAGGCTCGCCGGGCCGACCGCCATCAGGTCGTGAGGCTGGGCACCGGTCACGAATCCGACGCCGGCCCGGCCGGGGATCGGCGCCCAGTCGTACTTCGCCGAGGCCGACCACGGCTCGGTCGAGGCGCCCGAGACGTTCATCGTCCCGGCCGGGCGCGCCTTCGGATCGGGCCGGAAGGCGACGGTCGACGCGGCGCCGGGCGCGCCGGTCAGCGCGCCGCGGGCGTCGAGCGTCCAGCGCTGGCCGTCACCGGCCGCCGGGACCGGCCACGCGCTGAAGCCCCGCGACCACGGGGACGACAGATTGCCCGGGATCGGGGTGCCGGACCCGTTGTCGAAGAACACCTGCACGCGCGGGTCCCGCTCGAAGGCCCGCTTGGCCTGCGCGAGCGTGGTGGCTTCCGGGTGCCGGGCCGTCACCAGCGGCCGTCCCGGAGAGTTGGTCACCGCCCCGTAGATCACCGGCATCAGCCCGGTGAGTGCGTCGTTCTGCGTCGGTGCCGTCCGGTCGACGAAGATGCGCAGGAACTCGTACCACGGGCCGAGGAACTGCGGCCCGATCGAGTCGAGGTGGGCACCGTTCATCATCCGCACCCACACGTTCTTGTTGCCGTTGAACTTGTCGATGATCGACGTCCACTGCGGTCCGGTCTGCTCGTCCTGCAGGGCGCCGACCAGGTACACCGGCACGTTCACTTTCGGCGCCCAGTACGACGGCGACCGGTGGTCGAGCAGCGCCCGGTTGCGGGTCGGGTTCTCCTCGATCAGCTGCTTGATCTGCTGGGTCTGTAGCCGCAGCTTCTGGTTGGCCTTGCAGTGCTGGTCACCCCGGCGGACCAGTTCGATCGCGTACGGCTGGGCGCCCTTCTCCGGCGCCGGGCGCGCCTCGGCCTGCCGGTCGGACAGCCAGGAGTTCGCGAAACCGGTGTTGAAGATGCCCCCGGGGAAACCGGTCGAGTAGAGGTCGTCGGTGAGGCTCATCGGGGCGATCGCGGCCAGGCTCGGCGGCCGTGTGCCGGCGACGGAGATCTGCGAGATGCCGGAGAACGAGATGCCGACCATGCCGACCTTGTGGTGCTTCACCCAGGACTGCGCGCCGACGGTCTCGACGATGTCGTAGCCGTCGTAGATGGTCGGGTAGTCGAACAGGTCGAAGGCGCCACCGGAGCAGCCCGAGCCGCGCATCTGGACATTGACCGAGGCGAAACCGGCGACCGGCGCCACCTCGTTGCCCAGCAGCGTGCCGGTGGCCGGGGCCATCGGATCGGGCATGTGGGCGAGGCCGCCGAGCGCGCCGAGAAGGAAGTCGTCGGGCGCCGCGTGCTGGTAGCCGGAGTATTCGATCACGGTCGGGAACGGGCCGTCGGCCATGGTCTTGCCGATCGGCAGCCGGACGGTGACGGCCAGTTCGACGCCGTCGCGCATGCGCACGTAGTTCAGTCCGGGCCGCAGATGCTGGCCGGTGTAGAGCGAGCGGTTCGGCGGCGCCTCGTCGCGCACGGCGAAGGTGTTGCCGGTGGCGCCGTTCACCACGAAGCGATAGCCGCCGCCGGCCGGCAGATCGCGCACCAGGAAGGAGCCGAGGCGGTCGACCGTTCCGCTGCCGACCGTCGCCCCGGCGCCGTTGAGGAGCCGGACCTGCGCGCCCGGCCGGGCGTCGAGCAGATACGCCTGGTAGACGCTGCCGTGGCCGCTTCCGACGCGCGGCGCGGCGGTCGCGGGCGACTGACCGAGCCCGGCGAGCACGAGTACGGCCGCCAGGACGGCGGTCCAGATCGAACGGCGCATGGATTCCCCAACCCTGATTCGTCTTCACCCTCGGCGAGGGCGATCTCTGTCACATCTGAGGGGTGAGAGTAACAGATTCAATACAGATTCGTATTGAGCGATCGTGATTTCGGTACATCTTCGTATCGTGAGGGCCGGACCGCCACGGCGGAGAAACGACGAAGCCGCGATCCCCCGGAGGGAATCGCGGCTTCGTCGAGTGTCTTAGCTCAGCGGCGGTCGAGGTCGACCAGGCCCAGCTTCGCGGCCTTGACCAGGCGGCGCGGCATGCGCTGGGTCACGCCGTTGATCTTCTCTTCCTGCAGCGGGGCGTTGTCCGCCTTCCACTGCGAACGACGACTGCGGGTGTTCGCCCGCGACATCCGGCGCTTCGGTACTGCCATGGTTCCAGCCCTTCTCTACTAGCTCTATCCTGCGTGCGCGAGTGGGGTTCGGGGTACCCGATCCGGCCGACTCGCGGCCAAGTCTCGCTGAGGTGTTGCGCGCTACCCGCGCAACACACAACCAGAACAGACTAACGGCCGCGGGTGCCCGGTGGCAAAACGCGGCGCCAGGCACCTTTAGACTGGCGGCAGTGTCAGGCGTCGTCTCGGGTTTCACCGTCATCCTCATCGTGGTCGTGATCGGCTGGCTGCTCGGCCGATTCGACGTCCTCGGTGAGCACGGGATCTCCGTCCTGGCCCGGCTGGTGTTCTTCGTGTGCACGCCAGCACTGATGATCACCTCGTTGACCAGCAACGATCTGTCCGTGGTCTTCTCCTCGACGTTGGCCGTCGCGGCGATCACCGCCGTGTCGGTGGGGGCGATCTACTTTCTCCTGGTCCGCCTGCTGTGGCGGCGGCCGGTGCCCGAGGCCGTGGTCGGCGCGCTCTCGTCGTCATACGTGAACAGCGTCAACCTGGGGCTGCCGATCGCACTGTTCGTGCTCGGCGATGCGTCGTTCATCGCACCGCTGCTGCTGTTCCAGATCATGCTGTACTCGCCGGTGGCACTGACCGTGCTCGACCTCACCGCGCTCGACGCGGCGCACCGGGGGTCGCTGTGGCGCACCATCGGTACCCCGCTGAGCAACCCGATCGTGATCGGCGGCCTGATCGGTCTGGCGCTGTCGCTGGCCGGTGTGCACCTGCCCGCGGCGGTGTTCTCGCCGCTGGACATGCTGGGAAAGGCCTCCGTTCCGCTCGCCCTGCTGGCCTTCGGATTGTCGTTGACGGGGGTGAAGGTGTTCGCCAAGGGCGCGGCGCCGCGCCAGGACATCGCGCTAGCGAGCGTGCTGAAGATGCTGGTCATGCCGGCGCTCGCCTACGTGCTGGCCCGGTGGGGCTTCGGCATGACCGGCCACCACCTGTTCGCGCAGGTGGTGATCGCCGCCCTGCCGACCGCGCAGAACGTGCTGGTCTACGCGACTCGCTACTCCCGCGGCGAGATCCTGGCCCGGGACAGCGCCCTGGTCACCACCATCGCGTCGATCCCGGTGATCGCCCTGCTGGCCGTCGTGCTGACGTAGCGGCTCGGCGCATCGTGACCCGACCGTGGCGTAGCTTTCGGTGATGTGCCGCCGAAATGCCGGCGACCTGCGGTTTCACCGAGGACGACGGGTTCCCCGGCAAAGCTACGTCACGGTACGGTCAGCTCCGTCAGAGAGTCGTGAGGCAGTAGACGCGCGCCGTGGACTCCGCCCGCCGGCACAGCTCGCGCAGGGCGGTCGCCACCGCCAGCAGCACCTCGGGCTCGGCCTGCCCCCAGAACTCCTCGGCCTGCGACCACGGACCGGCCGCTCGTTCCAGCGCACCGTCGTCGGCGCCCAGCAGTGCGGCCACCGTGCCGTCCGCGACCGCCAGCACCGCCTGCTCGCCCGGATCACCGGCGACGACCCGCCCGCAGTCGGGGCGGTCGATCAGCGCGATCGCGGCCTCGTCCGGCAGGCCCCGGAGCAGGGCTTCCAGCGTGGTCAGTTCGACGACGGGGTCGGGCCCCAGGACCGGACCGCCGAGGACGAAGCCGTCGTCGAGCGGCCCGAGCACCACTCCGAGGCCCACTCCCAGGACCCGCGCCGCGGCGGTGTCGTCGGCCGCCGCGAAGTACTCGTTCGTCACGCCCATCCGCGCGGGCCTCAGTTCGCGCGACGGGGGCCGGTGTCGTCGCCGCGGCCCACGCGCCGGGTGTCGACCCCGCCCATCAGCGCGAAACCGCGGATCACGATGCGCGGAGCGCCGGGCTGGCCGGGGCCCGCCGCGCGCCCGGAGAAGCCGCCCATGATGCCCGAGCCGTGGACCTCGACGGTCACATCGGTCGGCACGGTGATCCGGATCCCGCCCATGATCGCCTGGCACGAGATCTCCAGGATCGGGGAGGTGAACTCGACGTCGCGCAGGTCGATCTCGGCGCCGCCCATGAACGCCACCACCGACAGGTGAGCGCCGACCACCGCGCCACCGCTGATCTCGCTGCCCGACATGATGGCGACGGCCCGAGTCACCGGGGCGGCGCCCGAATCGCTCACCCGGGTCTCGTTCAGTGTCACGTCGGCCACGGCGCCGGTCAGCCGGTTCATCGGAAGGTCGGCGCACAGGGCGTCCAGGTCGGCGAGGGTGGTCGCCGCCATCGCCGTACCGGCCCGGTCGGTGTACTCCTCGGGGGTCAGCGCACCCACGCTCATCGCGGCCGAGAGAAAGGCGTGCGCCTCCTCGCGGTCCGCGTTGCTGGCGCGAATCCCGGCGCGCTGGTCGTTCCCGATCGGCGCCGGGTAGTACTTGCCGTGCTGCGGTTGGGTCACGCTTGTCAGTGTATGTGCGCGGGAGTGGTCTCGACTCCGCTCGACCGTCATGGGAGTCAGTGGTCTCGACTCCGCTCGACCGTCATGGGAGTCAGTGGCGCGAGCGGAGGTAGTCGCCCACGACGGCGGCGCCCAGGCCGTCGAGGTCCGGACTCACCACGCGGCCGCCGATGCGGCGGGCGATCTGGTCGACGAAGCGGGCGAGCCCGGGGTCGTCGCCCAGTTTGAAGAAGGTCACCTGGGCACCCATCCGGGACAGGTGGTCGAGTTCGCGGACGGTGAGGCCGATGGTCTGCGGGTGCGGCGGGTAGTAGAAGAACGGTTCCCCGCCCGAGTCGAGATGCGCGGTCGGCTCGCCATCGGTCACCACCAGCACCACCGGCTGCGCGTTCGGGAAGCGCCGCAGATGCCGCTGCGCCAGCAGCAGCGCGTGATGCAGGTTGGTGCCCTGCTCCATCCGGGGTTCCAGCGAGGTCAGTTCGTTGACGTCGGTGTCGCGGGCGTAGCGGCCGAACTCGATCAGGTGCAGTTCGTCGGAACGGAACCGCGTCGAGATCAGCTGGTTCAACGCGAGGGCCGTGCGCTTCATCGGCGTCCAGCGACCCTCCATCACCATCGAGAACGACGTGTCGACCAGCAGGACGACGGCGGCCTGCGGGCGTGCCTGCGTGTCGGTCACCTCGACGTCGCCCATGTCGATGCGCACACCACGAGAGGCCATGTCCGCCAGCGGATCCGATCCGGGCGGGGCCTCGGCGACGGTCCGCAGCACCGAGTTCCCGATGGTGCGCGTGACATCCCAGGGCTCGGTGTCGCCGTACGCCCATTCGCGCGTGGCGCCGGTCGGCTCACCGAGCCGGCCCGCGACGTCGGCGTCGCGCTCCCCCGCTCGCGACGACAGCTGCGCGGCGATGTCACGCAGAATCGCCTGCCCGAGCTGACGCATCGCCTTGGGCGACAACCGCAGCTGCCCGTCCGGGTCGCGCTGGAAGAAGCCTTGCTCACGCAGTGCCCGGTCGAGTTCGGCGAGTGTCCGCGCGTCGGCGGCGGCCTCGTCGCCGAGCTGCCGGGTGAGGGCGTCGAGGTCGATGTCCTCCAGCTGCGCCCCGGCGTAGCCCTGGGAAAGCTGTTCGGCCAGGTCTTCCAGCTCCCCGATGTCGCGCAGGGCGGCGGCGCCCTCGCCGAGTCCCATCGGGTTGTCGCCGGAGAAGCGCTGCCCGCCATCCCAATCCAGGTCCGGCCGCGCCTCCCGTAGCGCCGCATCCATCTGCGACAGCTGCCCCATCAACTGCGGTGAGCCGAACGCCTGCTGCGAGAGTTCCGCCAGTTCGGCCTGCTGCTCCGGGGTGAGCGAGTTGAAGAACTGCTGCGCCGCCGCCGATCTGCGTGCCAGCGCGTCGATCAGTTCCTCGGTGTTCTCCGGATTCTCCGGAAAGAACTCCCCGTGCTTGTTCATGAACTCGGCGAACCGCTCGGTGGTGTCCTCGCCGCGGTTGTGGGCGTCGAGAAGCTCGTTCAGGTCGCTGAGCATCTCCGAGATCGCTTGGCGGTCTTGCTCATTCGCGCCTTCGAGCGCCTGCTTCATCCCGGCGAACCGCTGGTCCAGGAGTTCCCGGCCGAGGAGGTCGGCGATCTGCTGGTACTTCTCCCGCGCCTCGGAGCTGCGCCACTGGTAGTCGGCCAGTTCGCGCACGGCCTGCGCCGTCGACGACGGGAGCGCGCCGATCTGCATCTCGGCGAACCGGGCCTCGTCGTCGAGGTCCCGGGCGAGCTGCTTGCGTTCGGCGAGCACCGCCTCGTCGAGCAGTTTCCGGATGTCGCCGAAGGTGCCGTCGAGGTTGCGTTCGCGCAGGAGTTCCCGGCGCCGCCGGTTGGCGAGTTCGGCGAGCCGGTCGAGCCCGCGGGTGGTGCCGTCGCCGCGGCGCAGGAATTCGCGCAGCGCCCGCTCCGGCGACACCCCGGACATCACGTCCTCGCCGATCGCGTCCAGCGCCGACCGCAGATCCACCGGCGGCGCCAGCGGATCAGGGCCACCGGTGTAGCGCCGGTAGCGGGTGCGGTGATAGCGGTCAGGACTCATCGTCGGGCTGCTCGACGTGGTAGACGGTGCGGCCGCGCTCGTCGGGCTCCTTGCCGATGCGGCGCGCCAGATACAGCCCCTCGAGGGCGAATTCGAGGGCGCTCGCGCGTTCGGCGTCGTCGATCTCGAGTTGCTCGGCCAGCTCGTCGAGCAGATCGGTGACGGCATCGTCGTCGAGCGCGTCGAGCACCTGCGCGGCCGGGATCCGGTCGCCGGTGAGCACCGCGTCGCCTCCTTCCAGCCGCTCGACGAGCGGTCGCATGTCGATGCCGCCGAGGCCCGCGCGGACCGCGTCGGCGGTGGCCTTGCGCAGGAGGTATTCCAGGATCTCCAGTTCGCGGCCCTCTTCACCGGACTCGAACTCGACCTTGCCGCGCAGCACCTCGATCACCGATTCGAGGTCGATCGGCCGGGCGACGGCGATCTCTTCGCCGGTCACCGTCGCGCGGTGGAGCGCCGCCGCGGCGACGGTCTCCGCCCCGGCGATGGAGAAGCGCGCCGAGACACCGGAGCGCTGGTCGATCGACGGGTGGTCGCGCAGGTAGCGGGTGAACCTCGCGAGGATCTCGATGAGGAAGCCCGGCACCGTCGCGACGAGGTCGGCCTCCTGCTCGATGACGTCGATCTCGTCGTCCAGCTCCAGCGGGTAGTGGGTGCGGATCTCGGCGCCGAAGCGGTCCTTGAGCGGGGTGATGATGCGGCCGCGGTTGGTGTAGTCCTCGGGGTTGGCGCTGGCCAGGACGAGGACGTCGAGCGGCAGGCGCAGGTTGTAGCCGCGGACCTGGATGTCGCGCTCCTCCATCACGTTGAGCATGGAGACCTGGATGCGTTCGGCGAGGTCGGGCAGCTCGTTGATGACGATGAGCCCGCGGTGCGCGCGCGGGATGAGGCCGAAATGGATGGTCTCCGGATCGCCGAGGCTGCGGCCGGCGGCCACCTTCATCGGGTCGATGTCGCCGACGAGGTCGGCCACCGAGGTGTCCGGGGTGGCGAGCTTCTCGCTGTATCGCTCGCTGCGGTGACGCCATTCGACGGGCAGGTCGTCGCCGAGCCCGGCGGCGCGGCGGATCGATTCGGGGAGGATCGGCGAATACGGGTGCTCGTCGAGCTCGGAGCCGGCGATCACCGGCGTCCACTCGTCGAGCAGATTCGGCAGCGTGCGGAGGAGTCGGGTCTTGCCCTGGCCGCGCTCGCCGAGGAGCACCACGTCGTGCCCGGCGATCAGGGCCCGCTCCAACTGTGGGACCACCGTGGACTCGAAGCCCACGATCCCTTCCCACGGGTCGTCCCCGGCGCGCAGGGCGGTGAGCAGGTTGTGCCGGATCTCGTCCCGGACGTCGCGTTCGACGTGCCCGGAGGCGCGAAGTTCGCCGAGTGTCGCGGCGGTCGGAGCGGAGGATTTCGCGGAGTGGTGCGCAGTCTCGAATGCCACGATTCCACGCTACTCGCCGATCCCGCGGGTAGCGTCGATCTCATGGCCTGGGACTCGCTGCAGATGTACTCCAACGGACTCGATTTCTTCGGCGAGGTGGTCGACGCGGTGCCCGCCGAAGGGTGGGGCCGGCCGTCGCCGTGCGCCGGTTGGACGGCGCTCGACGTCCTCGGTCACGTCGGCGCGGCCACCGCGATGGGCGCCGCGATCCTCGCCGGTGAACCGGTGGAGTTCACCCGCGTCGATCCGCCGGGTGGGGCGGTGACCGGCGACCCCGGCACGTGGTGGGCGCAGGTGGAGGCCGCCGCCCGCGACGCCGCGACCTCGGTGGACGACCTCGATCGGGTGGTGGATTCACCGCGGGGACCGCGCACCATCGAAGAGGGTTTGAGTTTCCCGGCCGCCGACCTGTTCCTGCACGGCTGGGACATCGCCGCCGCGACCGGCCGCCGGGTGGAGATCCCCGGCGAAGCCGTCGACTTCATCCGCGGCATGTTCAAGGACATGCCCGCCGAGATCTACCGCGGCCCCGGGATCTTCGGTCCCGAGGTCCACGCCGGTCACGGCGCCTCGGCCACCGACAAGCTGATCGCCTTCACCGGCCGGGACCCGCACTTCGGCTCCTGATAGGGCCTCGTCGTGCACGAGCCCGGCGGGCTGCGCAACCGCGATCAGCGCAGGCCGACGAGCTCGCCGCGGAATGGTAAGTCGAACGGCAATTTGTAGCCGAACGGCCCCGACTCGCACCGGACGATAAGCGATCCCGGTACGCCGACGAGATCGGTGATCTTGGACGACTCCTGATCGCCGATGCATGGTGAAGCTCGATACGTCAGCGCGTTCGACTGTCCCGTATCGACCACGGTCAGGCCGTGCACGCGCGCGAGGATCAGCCGGTCCTCCACCCAGGCGAACGCTCCAATCACCACGCCGATGCCTCTCAGCGTTCCGTTCACCACTCCCTCGTCGGGTAGCAGGAGACTCGTGCTCTGGTGCTTCCGCAGCGAACGGAGCTCCAGCACGTCCCGCCCCCATTCGCTGCCCGGCCGCTTCTGCTGGACGACCACCGGCAGGAGACCGTTGTGCGCAGTCCCGACCAGCGCCATCCGGACCCGACTCGTGGAGACTTCGAACTGATCGATGACCGATCCGCTGCGTCCGTCGATCACCGCCACCGAAGTCGGGACGATCTTGTCTCCGCTCTGACGACCCGACGGAGTGGAGGTCACCACGAGCAGACCCGCTCCGGCGTCCCACATATTGTCGAATCTGAAACCCGCTGGCGAGGGAATCGTCAACACGCGGTTGGTGCCACCCGGCCCGGAGATGTCGATCCGATCGGTGTCGCAAACACGTCGCGCCGTGTACTCGGCCGTCGCGAGCAGCGCGGCACACTGATCGTCGTCGTGAATCCAGGTGGCCGACCGCTCGTCCATATTCCGGCGGTCCTTTCCCGGGATCGCAGCCGATTCGGCTGCCGACCGCCAGCGCATGCGGCCACTGACCGCGTCGAGTCCCACCGTGAATATCCCGCTGGTCACCACCACTTCGCGGCCGGCATCGCGGACCGTAATGCTGCGGACCTCGCGGGACTTCTGACTGGGTTCCGGCGGATACCCGTCGAACCCGAACGACCACCTGCGCTGCCCGGTGCGCCCGTCGTACGCGGTCATCGGGCTGCCGTCGACCAAGAAGCCGCCCTCGATCGGGTACACGTCGGCGTCGTACTCGAGTCGTTTCCGGAACGCGACCTCGTCGATTCCGGTGAGCGGCGCGGACTCGGCGGGGGCGGCCGTGGTCGGTGACGACCGCCACGGCGTCGCGGGTGCGGAGCCGACCGCCATCCCGACCGCAAGGGTCCACACCACGGCCATCGCCAGCCCGGCGTAACCGGCCGCACGCAATCGCCTTGTCCGGTCTGGACGGGGCGCAATAGCCGTCGCCAGCGCGACACCGAGCAACGACACCGCACCGGCCGTCAACGACAAGGTTGCCAGCAAGGCGCTGTGCCGCGAATCGAGGAAGGCGATCGTCGCCAATGAATGACTGAGGTGGACAGTCCGGATGCCGAGAACCACCACAGCGATCACTCCGGCGACCGTCGCGGCGCTGCGCCGCGCACGCCGTACCGGTGCGAGGGCGAGAGCGATCGACAGCACCACGGCGACAAGAGCGAATATCGCCGTCCACCGCACTTGTCCTTGGACGGCGGGAGCCGAGGAGAGTCCGCCGGACCACACCAGCGCCAACACGGCCAGGACGCCGGCGACGAGGGCCGAGGCGAGCGCGGCACCGCGGGCCATCGGGTTCGATTCGGTCATCACGCCACCCCGGGGAAGTAGGTCAATCGTCCGGACCCGTGCTCGGCGAGTACGCCACCGGGTACGTCGTAAATCCGCACGTAGCCGTCGAAGGACTGCACCCGGTGCGTCTTCCGGTCGGTGACGACGAGCCGTCCGTCCTTGATCGTCAGGACCTGGTCGGCCAGCGTGATCACCGGCGACTCGGTCGTCGACGGTCGCATCAACGGATCGTCGGTACCAAGGCCGCCCATTCGGCGGTACCAGCGTTTCGGCCCCGCCGCGCCGGTGGCGCCGTCGATGCGCTGCTCGTAGAAATGGTCGTCCACGCAGGTTGCCTCGACGACGACACCGCCGGCATCGTCCGACACCCTGATCGGTGCGCAGTCGGCCGCGAACTCATGACGGTGGCGCGGCTTCCCTGTTCGCGGGTCGAGGATCAGGAGCGCGCGACCGAGATCGACGACTTCCGTCAGGGTCGACGCCGTTGGCAGGCCGTCCTCTCGCTCGAGGTACGGATACACCCTGGCGAGGTCCGGATACACCCTGGACATGTCTTCCGGAGCACGCTCCCACAGCGTCCGGCCGGTCCTCGCATCGATGCCGGACAGCCCGGCGCGGGTCGCGATCAGCACCACGCCCGCCTCCGGGATGGAGCCGATCGAAAAGGACCGGCCCACCCCACCGGGAGGGTTCGCCGTCCAGCGCACGGACCCGTCGAGGTTGAACATGGCGGCCCGCTCGGAGTCGAGGAGCAGAATTCCCGAGCCGATGATCGTCGCGTTCCCGGAGAGGCTGACGATATCGGGAAGTTCCTTCCCCGGAAGCTTCACCGCGGCCGGGGGTGCCTGCGGCGCCGGGTCCGGTATCCGGATGCGGTCGATGACGACACGTGAGGTGTCCGCCGGCTGTCCACGCCACGGCTGGACCACCCCGATCAAGGTCACCGACACCACGCCGACCACGACGGCCGTCAGGAGCACCACGCTCCGGCGGATCGGCGCCTTCACCACGTCGACGACCCCGATGAACCAGCCGAGGATGGCGCCGAGTCCCACGATGGCCAGCCAGAACGCCGCGAGTCCCCGCAGCCGGGCGCTCCCGGAGATCACCTTGTCGTCGTGACCGGAGTCGCCGCCGGGGAGGCCGAAGTACAGGGAGAACACCACTGTCAGTAGCAGCGCGGTGCCCGCGGCAATCAGGATCGCGCACGCGGCGGTGTCTTTCCGCAGCTTCGGCAGCACCGCGATCACCGCGCCGACGAGCAGGACCAGCGCCGCGGCGAACAGGATGATCGCGTTCGTCGGCACGCGGCTGACGTCGGAGAGGGTCACCCCGTGCTCGGTGACGTCGTCGGTGCCGCGGATGCTCAGGACCGCCATTGTCATCGCGGCAGGCAACAGGCCGAATCCAACACCCAATGCGCCGCGCAGGGCGCGGCGACCCAGGCGGATCAGCGCGTCGTTTACTTGCTCACCCCACTGCTCCGATCCCGAAACTCCGCGCGACTCCGCAGGCAATGCTCGTCCCCCCACCGAAATTGTTCACAAACGGGGCAAGCGTACCGATGCGAGCGATCGTCCCCGCCGACACCCCGCGTCGTCGTGCACGACGACGGCACGATAGCCGGTCACACGTGCCTATCTGACCTGAGTTCGCGCGGCTTCGATCCGGAGCAGCACCGCGGGCGGGCCTTGATCGTTTGTCGGTGCGTTGTCGCTCAGAGTGGGCAGAACTCGATCGTGCAGCGCCGGCGTCGGTGTGACGACAGCGTCGTCGGCCGGTCACCCCTGGGTGCTGGGACGCCTGATCTGCCCACTCTGAGCGACAACAACTCCCTTGCGCGAGGCCGGTCGGCGTCCCGCGATCACGTCAACATCCTCGCCTCGACGTCTGCGATAGGGCGACACCGGCCTGGATTAGTGCCTGAACCGCCGAAACAGAGACCTCCTGACCAGCGCCAATCGCTCCTGAACCGTCGAATCTGTGCTCAGGTGCGCGAACTCAGGCCTGAATCGTGATGCGCCGGGGTGCCGTCGACGCGGTCAAGGCGGGGCAGGCCGGGGCGATGCACGGCGTGTCCTTCCGGGACGAACTGGCGGCACTGGGGATCGACGCGATGCAGCGGCGCAGGATGCTCGCGGCCGGGTCACTGACGTCGCCGCGGAAGGACTGGTACGGGCCGCGGGCGCATGGATCACGATCCGGCTCACCTACGACGACGCCCTCTTCGGCTGGGACGAGGTGGTCGAGGACATCCGGGCGATCACCGGCTCCTGGCGGCACCGGCCGCACACCACCCCCGCATGACACCGGCACCATGGCAGCTCACGTGTGCACATATGGACCGTGAGCCGTCAGAGCGGCGCCGTCAGACAAAGCACCTCGTCACGCTGGGTCCAGGTAGGGCTCGATCGGGCCGTTCGGGCCGACCGGGAGGTCGCCGCGCAGGGTGACCCGATGCATCAGGCGCCGCTGGGTGTAGTCCCGGTTGGCGTAGTGGGCGGTGCTGCGGTTGTCCCAGAGCACCAGGTCGCCGAGGCGCCAGCGGTGCCGCACGAGGTGCTCTGGCTTGGTGAGGTGCGCATAGAAGACGTCGAGCAGCCCCCGGCTCTCCGCGTCCGACACGCCCTCGATGTGCGAGGTGAAGCCGGGGTTCACGAACAGGCTGCGACGGCCGGTCTCCGGGTGGATCCGGACCACCGGGTGCCGGACCGGGCGCAGGTCGCGGACCTGTTCACCGTCCCAGACGTTGCCCGACCCGCCGCGGCGCTGGCGCAGGTAGTAGCCGAATTCGCGGTTCCCGTCGTGCACGGCCACCAGCTGATCGGCGAGCCGTCGCAGCGGCGCCGAGAGCGAGGCGTACGCGGCCTCCGCGTCGGCCCAGCTGGTGTCCCCGCCGGTGTCGGGCAGGATCAGCGGCCGCAGGACCGACGCGGCCGGCGGACGCGGCATGAAGGTGACATCGGTGTGCCAGACGTCGGCGAAACCGCCGTCGGCGCTGTCGAGTTCGTACACCTCGTCAGGCACGTCGCCGCTGTCCCAGACCGGATGCCCGAAGGTCACGTCACCCAGACGGCGGGCGAAATCGATGTGCGCGGCGTCGTCGATCGCCTGGTCGCGCAGGATCAGCACCTTGAATTCGGTGAGCGCCGCGCGGATCGCGGCGACCTGGGCGTCGTCGACGGCGGCGACGTCGACGCCGTGCAGCCGCGCACCGAGGTTCGGGCCGAGACGTTCGACGTCGAACTCGACTCCGCGGCTGCGCGCGGCCGGGGCGGTGATGATGGCGGTCATGATCGTTGTCCTCTCTCGGCTGCGGCGGCCGCCGCCTTGACGGCCGTCGCGATCTCGGTCCGGAGCCGGTGGTAGTCACCGGTCTCCCGCAGGGCATCGGGGTCGACGCCGGTGCGTGGCAGCGTCGAGCGCAGATCGGCGACGATCCGGCCGGGCCGGCCGGACAGCACGACGATCCGCGTCCCGAGGAAGGCCGCCTCGTCCGGGCTGTGGGTCACGAAGATCGTCGTGCGGCCCGATTCGGCGCCGACCCGGCGCACGTCCGCCTGGAGTCGTTCGCGGGTGAGCGCGTCGAGGGCGGCGAAGGGCTCGTCCATGAGGAGCAGCGAGGTCGGCACCGCGAGCGCCCTGGCGATCGCGACACGTTGCTGCTGGCCGCCGGAGATCTCCCAGATCCGCCGGTCGCCGGTGCCGTGCAGCCCGACCCGTTCGAGCAGGTCGTCGGCGCGGGCGGCGCGCTCCGCACGCGGGACTCCGGCGTATTTCAGGGCCAGCGCGACGTTGCCGCGCACGGTCCGCCACGGGAACAGCCGGGGCTGCTGGAAGACCACCCCGGAGCTGTGTCCCGGCACCGGCGCCGCAGCGTCGACGAGCACCGTGCCGGCGGTCGCCGGCTCGAAGCCGGCGATCAGCCGCAGCAGCGTCGACTTGCCGCAACCGGACGGTCCGACGAGGACCACGAACTCCCCGGCCGGTACTTGCAGGTCCACCGGTCCGAGCGCGGTGACGCGCTGGTCGCCCTTGCCGTACTCGCGGACCGCACCGGTGATCGAGACCCGGCCCGCCGGGCGGTCCGCGGGTGCGCGGGTGGTGCCGCGTTCAGTGGACGTCGTCGAAGACACCGGGCAGTCCTTCCGTGTAGATCGCCGCGTCGAAGTCGGCTTGCGACGGCACCGAGGGGATCTGGTTCTGCTCCTTGAGGAACTCCGCGGCGGCGCGCAGATTGTGCGCGACATTGCCCGGATGCCCCTGCGTGCCCAGCCATTCCGGCGAGGCGATCTGCGCCGGAGTGAGGAAGATGCCCTGGCTCAGCTGTGCCGCGGCGTCGGCCTCGGTGGTGCCGATCTGCGCGGCGACCGCCTTCGCGGCGGCGGCCGGGTCGGACTTGATCAGGTTCAGGGCGCGGGCCTGCACCTGTCGCCAGGCGTCGACGACCTTCGGGTTCTTCGCGGCGAAGTCGCTGCGCACCACGCCCAGGTCGAGGGTCGGCTTGCCGTCGGTGGCCAGCTGGCGGCTGGAGATCAGCTGCTTGCCGGTCTTGCGCAACTCGTCGAGCGTCGGCAGCCAGGTGTAGACGGCGTCGACGTCCCCGCGCTGCCAGGCGGCGAGCGAGGCCTGCGGCTGCAGGTCGATGATGTCCACCGACTTCGGGTCGACGTGCGCCTGGGCCAGCGCGGCCAGCAGGCTGTAGTGCGCGGTGGACGCGAACGCCGTCGCCACGCGCTTGCCCTTCAGGTCCGCGACCGATTCGATACCGGTGCCGTTGCGGGCCACCAGCGCCTCGTTGTCGCCGGCGACGTCGAGCACGAAGGCCACCTTGTAGCCGATGCGCAGCGGGTCGGACAGACCCCGGGCGACCGGGCTGGACCCGATGGCGCCGAAGTCGACCTTCTTGGCGATGAACGCGGTGTTGATGTCGGCGCCCGAATCGAACTTGGTCCAGACGATGTTGTAGTCCGGGAGCGCCTCCTCCAGCCAGTGATTGTTCTTCACGATCAGGTCACCGCTCGGGAAGCTCTGGTACGCGAGCCGGATGGTCGGCTTGGACGAGTCGCCCGAGTTCGACACCGAGCAGCCGGTGACCGCGGCCAGCACCACGGCGATCACGGCGAGCAGCAGGTGGGGACGAATCTTCATGGGGGTCAAGCCTTTCCACGCCAGGGAACGACGCGCGTCTCGACGCCGCGCAGCACCCCGTCGATGATCAGTCCGGACAGGCCGATGGCGATGATGCCCACCAGCACTACCGGGGTGTTGTTGTAGTTGGAGGCGTCTTTGACCACGCCCCCGATTCCGGGAACTCCGTTGAACAGTTCGGCGGCGACCACCGACGAGTAGGCGATGCCGACCGACAGCCGGATGCCGGTGAAGGTCTCCGGGAGGGCGGCAGGCAGCACCACATCACGCAGCACCGCGCGCCGCGAGGCGCCGAGCGCCCGGGCCGCCTCCACCAGCGGGAGCGGCGTCGCGGCCACCGCGGACGTGGTGGCGACGGCGGCCGGCGGCAGCGCGGCGAGGGCCAGCAGGGTGATCTTCGGCGCTTCGTCGATGCCGAGCCAGATCACCAGCAGGAAGAAGTACGCGAGCGGTGGGAGCGCACGCAGGAAGGTCAGCCACGGCTCCAGCAGTCGTCGCACCCAGGGCACCGAGCCCATCGCGACGCCGAGCGCCACGCCCGCGGTCACACCGATCAGCACGCCGACGAAGACCCGCCGGAGCGTCATGTACAGGTGCTCGGCCAGGTAGTAGTCCGCGTAGCCGCGGACGCCGTCGTGCGTGGTCGACATGTCGACGAACGCGTCCCAGATCTTGCCGAGCGGCGGCACGAAGGTCTCCGACCAGATCCCGGAGATCGCGGCGAGCTGCCAGAGACCGAGAAAGATCAGGACCGAGGCGACCGGCAGGGCGACGGCTCGGCCGGCCCGGCGCCAGAGGGGCTGGTGGTCGCCCGAGCCGGGGCTCCGCTCGCCCGGCTGCACGGCGGCATCCGGCAGAGCGAGGCCCGCGGCCGGGTGGTTGGTCAGTGAGGTCACCCGACAAGGTGTACGCGGCCTCCGCCGGTGAGCCCATGCTTGGAATCAGGGCGCGCGCAACCCCGTCGTGCGTTACCCGATAGCGCCGTCGACGTAGTACCAGCGGCCGTCCTCGCGGACGAAGCGGCTGAGTTCACGCAGCTCTCCGCGGCCGTCGGGACCGCGGCAGACGGCGGTGAACCCCACCGTGCCCTCGGTATCGAAAGGCCCACCGCCACTCCATGATTCGACATTCAGGTGAAGCCATCGCTGCTGTGGATCGAGGTCGAGCGATGCCGGCCTGGTGCTCGGATGCCAGGTGTCGAGCAGGTGCGCGACGTCGCCCAGAGCGAACGCCGTGTAGCGGCTGCGCATGAGCGCCCGGGCCGTCGGCGCCGGCGCCCCGCCGCCCCCGGCGAGGTAGCGGAGGCAGCAGGCCCCGAGGGTGTCGCCGCTCCCGCACGGACAACGACTGCTCTCCGACCATGCCCGTTCACCCATGCCGCTCACGCTACCGATCCGGCGTTGACAGCCCGGCATCGAGGTGTCATGGTTAGTTAGTCAAGTAAGTAACCAAGGGAGTCGACGATGAAGGACGACGGCGGGCCGCTCTTCCAGCAGATCGCCGACCGGGTCGCGGACTCGATCGTCGACGGATCACTGGCCGAGGAGACCCGCGCGCCGTCGACCAACGAGCTGGCGGCCTTCTACCGGGTCAACCCGGCCACCGCCGCGAAGGGCATCACCCTGCTCGTCGAGCAGGGGGTGCTCTACAAGCGCCGCGGCATCGGCATGTTCGTCGCCGACGGCGCCCGCGACCGGCTGCGGCGGGAGCGGCAGGAGTCGTTCGCCGTCCGATACCTCGATCCCCTGCTCGTCGAGGCCGCCCGGCTCGGCCTCGACGCCGGGGACGTCATCGACCTCATCCACCGGCGCAGCACCGACGCCACCGAAAAGGAGTAGCAATGAGCGCCACCACCGCCGCACCGGCCGTCCGGGTCCGGGGGCTGACCAAGACCTACGGCGACAAGACCGTCCTGAACGCGATCGATTTCGACATCCCGGAGAACGTGATCTGCGGCCTGTTCGGCCGCAACGGCTCGGGCAAGACCACCATCATGTCGATCCTGACCGCGCAGAACTTCGCCGACTCCGGTCGCGCCGAGATCTTCGGTGAGCGGCCGTACGAGAATCCCCGCGTCCTGCCGCGCATCTGCTTCGTCCGGGAGAGCCAGCGCTACCCCGACGACGCGAAACCGCGACACGCCTTCGCCATCGCGAAGCTGTTCTTCCCGAACTGGAGCGACGACCTCGCCGCGCAGCTGATCGACGACTTCGATCTCCCGATGAACCGGCGCATCAAGAAGCTCTCCCGCGGGCAGCTGTCGGTCGTCGGGGTGATCATCGGACTCGCGTCACGCGCCGACATCACCTTCTTCGACGAGCCCTACCTCGGGCTCGACGCCGTCGCCCGGCAGATCTTCTACGACCGGCTGCTCGCCGACTACGCCGAGCACCCGCGCACGGTGGTGATCTCCAGCCACCTGATCGACGAGATCGCCGACCTGATCGAGCAGGTCCTCGTCGTCGATGACGAGCGGATCGTCGTGAACGAGCCGGTCGAGGACCTGCGCGGACGCGCGGTGACCGTCGTCGGCCCCGAGCCCGCCGTCGACGAGTTCGTCGCCGGCCGCGAGGAACTGCACCGCGAACGGCTGGGCTCCGTCGCCTCGGCCACCGTCCTCGGCGCGCTGTCCGGCGACGACGAGCGCCGGCTGGCCGCCGCCGGTCTGAGCACCGCACCGGTCTCGCTGCAAGAGCTGGTCGTGCGCCTGACCCAACACCACGACTCCGCGAACGGAGCAGTCCGATGAACCGCACCACCAATGTCGTCCGCATGCAGCTGATGAACCGCCAGACGTTCGTCGGGCTGCCGCTGCTCATCCTGTTCGCGTCGTTCGCGATCACCCTCGCGATCTACGGGATCATCCTGTTCACCGTCCCCGGGCCGGTCGAGCATCCGATGTACAGCGGGGGCACGCAGGCGCCGCTCTGGTACTTCCTGGTGGTCGGCGTGCAGGCGATGAACCTGACCTTCCCGTTCTCCCAGGCGATGAGCGTGACGCGCCGCGAGTTCTTCTCGGGCACCGTGCTGACCGCCGCGGGAACGTCGTTGATCCTGGCCGTCACCTTCGGAATCGGCGGCCTGATCGAGCGGGCCACCGACGGCTGGGGCTTCCACGGCTACTTCTTCTATCTGCCGTGGATCTGGGCGCACGGCGCCCTGGCCGCCGCCCTGTTCTACTTCGTCGTCGCGATGCTGGCCTTCCTCCTCGGCTTCCTCGGCGCGGTGATCTACAAGCGGTTCGGTCTGCTGTGGCTGCTACTCACCGCGATCGGGCTGGTCGTGGCGCTGGTGATCGCGGCGTTCGCGATCTCGGCGACGCATTCGTGGGCGGGCGTCGGACACGCCCTGGTGCACGCCGACGCGCTGTATGTGGCGCTGATCGCTCTCGGCGTGTGCGCCGTCCTCGCCGGGCTGGGCTACCTCACCCTCCGCCGCGCCGTCCCGTAGCGGACACGCCCGGCACGCCGGCCGTTGGAACCGGATCGGCGCCGCGCGCGTCTAAGTACACATGGGGGATGTCGTATCGGCCGTCGTATCCGTCTCGTCGGCCACCGAATGTCACGGCGGCGCCGTCCACGGCGTGTACTACCGGGACGAGCTGGAAGCGCTCGGAATCGGCGACCGCGAGCGGCGCGAGATGCTCGCGGCCGGTGAGCTCGAGTCGCCGCGCAAGGACTGGTTCGCCGTCCCGGCCCGCCACACCACGGTGCACGAGGCGGTCCGGGGCGGCGGCGTCCTGTCGTGTGTGTCGGCGCTGAAGTACTACAGGTTCTGGGTTCCGCCCGGCTACCCGGAGGTGCATGTGCGCCGCGCCCGCGGCGCCGCGAAATACGAGTCGTCGTGCCGGGGTTTCTCCCGGATCGCCGCCGGTCGCACGGCGGTGGATCCGGTGGCGGTCGCCCTGGAATGCGCGGCGCGGTGCATGCGCGAGGAGGACTGGATCGCCGTCTGCGATTCGGTGCAGAATTCACTCGGGGTCTCGGCCGAGATGCTCCGCGCCGAGATGGGCGATCTTCCGCAGCGCGTGCGGGAGTGGTTCGGTCGAACCGACGCCCGTTCTCAGTCGGGCACCGAATCGGTGGTCCGGGTCCGGCTCCGCTCGCTCGGCTACAAGGTGACCGTCCAGCCGCGAATCGACGGTGTGGGCCACACCGATCTCCGTATCGGGCGGCTGGTGATCGAATGCGACGGCCGCCAGTACCACTCGTCGGCCGCCGAGTTCCAAGCCGACCGCACCCGCGACCGGAAGGCCGTGGTCGACGGCTGGATCGTCATTCGGCTCACCTACGACGACGTCCTCTTCGGCTGGGCGGAGGTACTGGAAGACATCCGGGCGATCACCACCAAGGACCGCCACCGATCACGCCGCCCCGCGCAGAACACCGGCCGATAGCGGGCCGCCGAGGGAAGATCGCCGCCCGCGGCCCTGAGACGGCCGATGTTCTGCGAGCACCGCACGCCGCAGCCACGGAAAAGCGGGCCAGCACGCCCGGCCGGCCTCCGAAGACTCGCGACTCCCGCCCGGATAGTCGTTCCGGCCCCCGCTGCGAGGGGGCAGACGGCCGAGACGGGAGCCCGGCGCCACGGCACGGGGTGCCCGATAGTCCAGATCAGCCGGTGGCGAGCAGCGGCCCGCAGAACACCGGCCGATCGCGAGGCGCCGAGGGAAGATCGCCGCCCGCGGCCCTGAGACGGCCGATGTTCTGCGCGCATCGCGGCGACGGCGTTCACGGCGGCCGGGCACGTCCAACGCTTGACCTTCGACCGACGTGAGACCCGACGATGGAGGGGTGATCGACGACTACCTGCCGATCGGTGAGTTCGCCCGCCGCACCGGCCTCACCCCCAGCGCACTCCGGTTCTACGCGGACACCGGGGTGCTTCCGCCCGCGCACATCGACGCCGAATCCGGCTACCGGTACAACCCGCCCGATCAGGCCGACCGGGCCGTCCTGCTACGCCGCTTGCGGGAGACCGGAATGTCGTTGCCGGTCTGCACCGCGGCGCTCACCGGTGGACCGGCCGAGACCACCCGGCTGCTCGCCGAGCATTCGGCGGTCGCCGACGCTGAGGCCCGCCGGCGGGCACGAATCGCCGCCGAACTGCTCGGATCGCTCGCGCCTCATCGGACGACCGGGACTGCCACCGTCCGCGGGCCGGCATTCGCGAGTGCGGTCGATCAGGTCCTGACGGCCACCGGCGACGACCCCACCCACCCGATCCTGCGCGCCGTGCACCTGGAAGCCGGGCCCGATCAGGTGACGTTGACGGCGACCGATCGATACCGGCTCTCGACCCGCACGCTCGTCACGATCGGCACCGGGGAGCAGGCAGATTGGTCGGCAGCTCTGGAGCCCGCGGACCTCTTGACCGCCCTTCCGGAGATCCGGCGGCGCCCCCGCATCGCGATCTTCCGCGACGACGACGCGGTCTGGGTGCGGAGCCCCGATCAGCCCGCGCATCGGATCGCGGCGATCGACGAGACGTTCCCGGACCATCGAAGCATGGTCGCTGGTCTTCCCGAGCCGGCCACGCGTCTGGTGACTCCGCAGAACCGGCTCCTCGAAGCGCTCGAACGGATCACCGGCCCGGTGTGTCTGCGGATTCTTGGCGATCTGGTGACCGTGGGAGAAGGCGGCGAGGAGCCGACCGCGGCGATCGGCCTCGCCGGGTCGTCGGTGACCGGGGCGGCCGTGACGATCTGGTTCGATCACGCGACCCTCTACCCGGCGATCAGCACCGCCGTCGGCGGCGACCTACTGCTGGACCTGCGCGGCCCGGAACTCCCAGTCACCGTCCGGTCCGCGGACGACGGCGCCCTCACCACGGTGCTGATGCCGATCGCTGCGCCGAGTCCGGGGCACACCCGATGACCGACTCACTCATGTCCGCGATCACCGCCGCGGTCACGGCCGGGCGAAACGGCGACACCGACCATGCGCGCGCTGCCCTGCTGGCGATCTGGAACCGAACCCCCACGCCGGAGGCCGGGTACCGGTGCGTGCTGGCCCACTACCTGGCCGACCTGTACGACCATCCCGCCGAGGCACTGATCTGGGACACCCGCGCGCTCGACGCCGCTCGCGATCTGACCGACGCGGAGCTGTCGCCGATCCTCCCCGGCGGCACCGTCGCGGCGCTGCGGCCCTCCCTGCACCTCAATCTCGCGGACCAGCTGCGCAGGCTCGGTGCCTTCGACGGCGCGGCGGAACACGTCGCCGCGGCGCGCACTCACCTGTCGGCACTGGCCGCCGACTCGTACGGGGAGTGGATCCGCGCGCTCGGCGAGCAGGTGGCGGCGGCGGTCGCGGCCCGCGATTCCGCTCCGCTGCGGTCGTCGGCCGATCCGACGGCGGCGAGCAGCGTCGCGCCGGAGCGTGCCACGCCCGGATCGGCGGGTGGGCCGCCGTAGCCGGGGGATTCGTCGTACCCGGGGGATTCGTCGTGCGGGGCACCCTGAGCAAGGGGGCTCGGCAGTCAGTGAATGGCGAGCCAGACGGCCAGGCCCAGGCCGCCGACCCCGATCGCGATCCGCAGCGGGGTGGCCGGGAGGCGGGCGACGATCGGCGGGCCGGCCCAGCCGCCGAGGAGGCAGCCGAGGCCCATCGCGAGCGCCGCACCCCAGTGGACGTGCGAGAACACGATGAACAGGGCGGCCGCGACGGCGTTCGCGACGCCCAGGAGCGCCGACTTCAGGAGGGTGGCGCGCCACAGCGGCATCGCGGACAGCACCATCGCGAGCGCCACGAACATCACGCCGGCGCCCGCGCCGAAGTAGCCGCCGTAGATCGAGACGGCGAAGACGCCGAGCAGCCACCAGCCGGGATGGCTCACGCGCTCCCCCATCCGGGCGCGCAGCCGCGGCTGGAGCAGCAGGGCGATCGAGGCGAGCGCCACCAGGTACGGCACCACGACCTCGAACACGGTGTCCGGAGAGGCGAGCAGCACCACCGCGCCGACGCCGCCACCGGCGAGCGCCACCAGCACCGCGCGGACGAGCGCCGGGGCGTCGCCGTCCTCGACCAGTACCCGGCCGGACTTGGCGAAGCTCCCCACACCGACCGCCACCATCGCCACCGTGTTGGTCACGTTGGCGACGATCGGTGGCAGGCCGGCCGCGAGCAGCGCCGGATAGCTGATGATCGAGGCCAGACCGGTCACATAGCCGACGACGCCCGCGGCGAACCCGGCCGCGAACAGGAGTGCGACGTCGGCGAGGGTCATGTGGACTTCGATTCTAGAAGCTGCGTTTCGACACGATCGGGTCCTGAGCTGGCGCGGCGGAGCTTGCGACGACGCGCCGTCGAAGGGCGGCTAGCGCCTCGATCGGCTCAACGGGCTGGCAGGAGCGACTCGGCGGGGCTGGGCGGACGGCGGCGAACGTTTCGGCCCGGTTCCCTCACCGGCGGGGCGGGCTGTTGTCTACCGCCCTTTGAGCCGACCGAGGCGCCAGCCGAGGGGCGAGTCGAAAAGACCCGCTGACGGGCGCGTTTCGACACGGTTCGTCTCTTCGTTTCTCACCGGCGGGGCGGACCGGCGGGCGGCGGAGCGGTCGGCCGGGCGACGACCGTCAGTGGGCGAAGTGGCGGGCGCCGGTGAAGTACATGGTGATCCCGGCGGCCTGGGCGGCTTCGATCACCTCGCTGTCGCGGACGCTGCCACCGGGCTGGACGACGGCGCGGACGCCGGCGTCGATCAGCACCTGCAAACCGTCCGGGAACGGGAAGAAGGCATCGGACGACGCCACCGAGCCGGCGGCGCGGTCGCCCGCGCGCTGCACCGCGAGGTGCGCCGAGTCGACCCGATTCACCTGGCCCATGCCGACGCCGACGGAGGCACCGCCGGACGCCAGCAGGATCGCGTTCGACTTCACCGCACGACCGGCCCGCCACGCGAAGTCGAGATCGGCGAGCGTCTGCTCGTCCGCGGGCTCGCCGGACGCCAGGGTCCAGTTCGCCACGGCGTCGCCCTCGGCGTCGAGCACGTCGCGGGCCTGCAGCAGCACGCCGCCGGAGACCGGGCGCAGCTCCAGGCCGGTCGCGGCCGGCGGGGTGGCGATCAGGATGCGCAGGTTCTTCTTGCGGGTCAGCACCTCGACGGCGCCGTCCGCGTACGACGGGGCGATGATCACCTCGGTGAAGATGTCGGCGACCTGCTCGGCCATCTCGACGCTCACCTCGCGGTTGGCGGCGATCACACCGCCGTAGGCGCTCACCGGGTCGCAGGCGTGCGCCTTGCGGTGCGCCTCCGCGATGTCGTCGCCGATCGCGATGCCGCAGGGATTGGCGTGCTTGATGATCGCGACGGCGGGGGCGTCGAAGTCGAAGGCGGCGCGCCAGGCGGCGTCGCCGTCGGTGTAGTTGTTGAACGACATCTCCTTGCCGCCCAGCTGCTGTGCCTGCGCCAGGCCCGGCGCACCCGCGTTGTTCACGTACAGCGCGGCCGGCTGGTGCGGGTTCTCGCCGTAGCGGAGGACCGCGGAGCGGTCCCAGGTGGCACCGGCCCACACCGGGAAATCACTGTCCCCGGCCGGCGCGACGACGCTGCTCATCCAGGAAGCGACGGCCACGTCGTAGTCGGCGGTGTGGCGGAACGCCTTGGCGGCCAGCGCCTTGCGGTCGTTCAGCGAGAACCCGCCGGCGGCCACGGCCTCGGCGACGCGGGAGTAATCGGCCGGGTCGACGACGACGGCCACCGAGGGGTGGTTCTTCGCGGCGGCGCGCACCATCGACGGTCCGCCGATGTCGATCTGTTCCACGCACTCGTCCGGCGACGCCCCGGAGGCGACGGTCGCGGTGAACGGGTACAGGTTGACGCAGACCAGCTCGAACGGCTTGATGTCGAGGTCGGCGAGCTGGGCGAGGTGGTCGTCCTTGCGGGTGTCGGCGAGGACACCGGCGTGCACGCGCGGATGCAGCGTCTTGACGCGGCCCTCGAGGCATTCCGGGAAGCCGGTCAGCTCGCTGACCTCCACCACCGGCACGCCCGCGGCCGCGATGGTCTTCGCGGTGGACCCGGTGGAGACGATCTCGACCCCGGCGGCCGCCAGCGCGGTGGCGAGCTCGGTGAGGCCGGTCTTGTCGTAGACGCTGATCAGAGCGCGCCGGATGGGCCGCTGCCCGCTGCCGTCCGTCGAAGTGCCTGCGTTCACGGGATGTATGCCTTTCGTCCATCGGTGACCACGCCGCGGGTCACCACCGCCTCCACCACCGTCGGCAGAAGCTCACGTTCGGTGGTCTTGATGCGCTCGTGCAGCGATTCGACCGTATCGCCGGTCCGGACCCCGACCACGCCCTGCGCCAGGATCGGGCCGGTGTCCACACCGCCGTCGACCAGGTGCACGGTGCACCCGGTGACCTTGACGCCGTAGGCCAGCGCGTCGGCGACGCCGTGCGCACCGGGGAACGCCGGCAGCAGCGCCGGATGAGAGTTCAGGACTCGCGCGGCATAGGCGCCGAGGAATGCCGGGCCGAGGATCTTCATGAAGCCGGCGGCGACGATCCACTCCGGGGCGTAATCGGCGACCCGCTCGCGCAGGGCCCGGTCCCAGGCCTCGCGATCGGCATAGTCGCCGACCTCGCAGCGCACCACCGGCACTCCGGCGGCCTCCGCGATCCCGATCGCCGGGCAGTCCCGGTCGACCACCAGGGCCGCGACCGCGAACGACGACGACGGCCGCTCCGCGAACGCCAGCAGCGCCGCCAGCAGCGAACCGGTGCCCGAGGCCATCGCCACGACGGGCGTGCGGGTCGATCCGGGGCTGCTGGTCACTCCCAACAGGTTAGTGCCCGGGACCGTCGCGGCGGCGATCGGGGGCGATACGGAGTTCCGCGGTGACCTCGGCGTCGTCCTGGTCGCCGGGGTGCCCGGCCGCGGCGCCGCGCCCGGGACCGCCGGAATCGTCGGCGGAGAGCTCCTCGTCGCCGTCGAAGTCCGGGTCGGGGTCGGGGTCTGGGTCGACGGCATCGAGATCATCGTCCGGCATGTCGTAGTCGGCGTCCGGGTCGTCGATGATCTCCAGGTCGGCGAACTCCTCGGAGGCCAGCAGCTCGTCGAGGTCGAAGTCGGCGGCGTGGCGACGGCGCGGCGAGGGCAGCAGACCGCCGGCGGCGGCCCCGACGCCGGCCACGAGCGCCCCGGTGACCGCGATCCAGGCGAACGCGTACACCCCGGCCAGCGGTGCGCTGACGCCGACGCGGCCGAGTTCGCCCGCCCCGCCGGAGGCCAGCGCGCACGACAGCACGATCAGCGCCGCGCACACCGCGGCGGCCACTCCGACGGCGCGCAGATGCTTGACGAGGTCGACGCTGCGGCAGTACCAGCCGACCAGCAGACCGATGGCGACGGGCAGGACGAACACGAGTGCGCCGATCCCGCCCAGGCTGTGCCCGGGCAGGATCCCCAGGATCGGCAGCGGCGGCACGGTACCCGGCGCGACGCTCAGCGCGTCGACCGTGGCGGTGCCCGCCTGGGCGGTGGCCCCGACCGAGATGCCGAGCGCGCCGATGATCACGTTGGGCAGGTAGAGGATCGAGAGCAGGGTGAGCCCGAGGTAGCCGTCGAACGAATGGCCCTCCCCGATCAGGAGCCCGATCCGGCTCCATTCGGCGACGATCCCGGCGGCCACCAGCACCCCGCCCCCGGCGAACAGGCCGAGGAAGGCGAGCAGTCCGGCGCGGGCGCCGACGCGATCGGTGACGGGGAACTCGTACACGTCGAAGAGCGGTTGCAGGCAGCGGCGGCCGACCCCGATCGCCACGCCGATCAGCTGCACGGCCAGCGTGTGGCCGAACGCCGGGAGCGGCGCGGCCTGGCCGATCGACGACACCGCGGCGCCGTCGGCGACGACGGCCAGCGCCAGCGCGGTCCACAGCAGCGGGCCGGCGAGCGCGGCCGCGGCGATGCTGGCGACCTCGTGCAGCGTCTCCACCTCGCGCGATGCCCGCGCCGTGACCACCGCGGCCGCGGCGATCATCGCCAGCGTCGGCACCAGCGGCAGCACTCCGACGGTGACCCCGCCGATGGTCAGCGGCACCTGGTTCACCGCCAGCCACGCCGCGGCGGTCTGCGCGCCGATCCCGCCGAACGACCCGCCCGCGAGGAATTTGGTCACCGTCACCGCCAGCGCCAGGAGCACGGTGGTGACGGCCGGGACCAGGAGCGCGACCTTCAGCAGATCCCAGGTGGCCGCGCGGACCGGCTGACGCTCGGCACGACGGTTCACCCGTCCCTGCCGGAGTCGGGTCGCCAACGATTCGGTGGTGGAAGCCATCACCTTCGAGGGTGGCACGACCGCCCGGCTCGCCGTCCGTGGCGCGCCGCGCGTACCCGAAATGTGATCGAGGGGCCCGCGAGCATGTGCTCACGGGCCCCTCGATCGACCGCTGTCAGTTGTCGGACGGCTTCTCGTCCGAGCCTTCCGCCGTGTTGAACACGGTGGTCTCCGAGCCGCCGGCGGCACCGGGATCCGAGCCGGGCGTCGGCAGCGGGTTGTACGTGGTGGCCGAGGAATCGGCCGCCGGGCCGTCGCCGTACGAGGGCGACGAACCGTACGACGGCGCCGAGCCGTAGGACGGGGACGAACCATAGGACGGCGACGAACCGTACGACGACGGCGCCGAGCCACCGGTGTGCGAGCCGTAGCCGGAGCCGGACTGCTGCTCGCCGTAGGAGTACGACGGCGCGGCCGGGGCCGCCGGGGCGGCGGACTGCTCACCGTAGGAGTACGACGGTGCCGCGGCGGCCGGAGCCTCGGCCGCGGGGGCGACCGGCGCGGCGGCCGGAGCCGGGGCGCGCTTGACGAACTCGGCCTCGATCAGCAGCCAGAACACCGACACGGCGGCACCCAGGATCGTGAAGATCAGCAGCATGATGGCGCCGGCGCCCTTGCTGATGTCGGCACCGTCGTAGCTGAAGACGCCGTCGCTGGCCGCGAACTGGAAGATGGTGATGAGTGCGGCCACGACGGACAGCGCGCTCACGGTCGCCGCGTAGTGCTTGGTGGCGCCGACCAGCAGGCTCAGCAACGCCATCACGCCGGCCACGGCGAACAGCGACCACGGAGTGGCGAACTCGGTGGAAAAGACCTTGACCGAGTCCGAACCGCGGCCGGAACTGCTGTCACTGGTGTACCCGGACAGGAAGCCGCAGAAGAGCATGATGACGCCGAGTGCGCCGATGACGGCCGCCAGGATGGTGCCGATGTTGTGCGGGAGGCCCTGCGACGGCGGCTTGGGCGCCTGGTACTGCTGCGGCGCACCGTACTGCTGACCGTACTGGTCCTGGCCGTACTGGGCCTGCGGCGCGGTGCCGTACTGCTGCTGACCGTACTGGGGCTGCGGCGCGCCGCCGTACTGCTGCTGGCCGTACTGACCGGCGTCGCCCTGACCGTAGCTCGGTCCCGACTGCGGATACGTCATGAAGCATCTCCTGGTAGTAGTTCGCCGACCACGCTAATACAGGAGCACCCCGGGCCGCACGGTCCGGGGTGCGGCCCACTACCAGGCGTGGACGGCGCCGCGCTCGCGATACCAGTCGATCAGCGACGGA
This sequence comes from Gordonia marina, assembly GCF_052036135.1. Taxonomy (NCBI): domain Bacteria; kingdom Bacillati; phylum Actinomycetota; class Actinomycetes; order Mycobacteriales; family Gordoniaceae; genus Gordonia; species Gordonia marina. The sequence continues at coordinate 49,607 of NZ_JBPSDN010000002.1, read as the reverse complement.
TCGTCCACCGACTTCGGGTCCACGTTCACGTTGTCCCGGCCGGCCAGAATCGCGGTGACCGGAACCTCCAGCTTCTTACCGGTACGGGTGTGCGGGATGCCGGGCGCGACGATGATCTCGTCCGGCACGTGCCGCGGCGACAGGCGCGTCCGCACCTCACCCGCCACCCGGGCGATCAGCTCGTCGGTCAGCTCGGCGCCGGGCACCAGGGTCACGAACATCGGCATCCAGTACGCGCCGTCGGGGCCGTCGACGCCGACGACGAAGGCCTCGGCGATCTCGTCGATCCCCTCGACCACCTCGTAGATGTCGGCTGAACCCATCCGGATGCCGTGCCGGTTCAGCGTCGCATCGCTGCGCCCGTGGATGATCAGCGAGCCGCGGTCGGTGAGCGTCACCCAGTCGCCGTGCCGCCAGACGGGGGCTTCGACAAGTGGTTCCTGAGCGGAGTCGAAGGGTGGTTCCTGAGCGGAGTCGAAGGGTGGTTCCTGAGCGGAGTCGAAGGGCTCAGCCGGCGACGAGGACTCCCAGACGTGGTCGAAGTACGCGGCGCGATACCGGGACTGATCGTCGTCGTTCCAGAAACGCACCGGCATCGACGGCATCGGCTTGGTGACGACGAGTTCGCCGACCTCGCCGATCAGCGGCTGCGCATCCGGCGACCAGCTGGCCAGGGCGACGCCGAGATGGCGCACCGACAACTCCCCGGCGACGACCGGGACGCCGACGCTGCCACCGGCGAACGCACTGACGATGTCGGTGCCGCCGCTGATCGACGAGATCGGCAGGTCCTCGCGCACGTTGGCGTACACCCACTCGAAGAGGTCACCCGGCAGTGTCGAGCCGGTGCTGCCGAGCATGCGCAGCGCCGTCAGATCGTGGTCGCGACCGGGAACCAGTCCCGCCTTGCGGGAGGCGTTGAGCTGACCGGGGCTGGTTCCGAACAGGGTGACCTGCTCGTCGGCCACGATCTGCCACAGCCGGTCGGCGTCCGGATACAGCGGCGAACCGCTGTAGGTGACGATGGTCGAACCCGCGAGCAGACCGGCCACCTGGAAGTTCCACATCATCCAGCTCAGCGCGGTCTGCCAGAAGAAGACGGACTCCTCGTCGAGGCCGGAATGCAGCGCCGTCTCCTTGAGATGCTCCACCAGCACCCCGGCGTGCCCGTGCACGATGCCCTTCGGCCGGCCGGTGGTGCCCGAGGAGAAGAGGACCCAGAGCGGGTGGTCGGCGGCCACCTTGACCGTGGTCAGGGGGCGGGCCGTGTCGGCGGCGGCGTCGTGCCAGGAGGTCGTCGAGGGGGTCGTTTCGATCCTTCGACCTCGTGTCGTCGCAAGCTCCGCCACGAGCTCAGGAACCACACGGCCGGGCCCTAGCGGGCCCGTCCGGCTCAACGGGCTGTCGTGGCCCCGGCTCGACGAGCTGTCCTCGACCTGGATGTGCAGGACCAGGTCGTCCAGCAGCGATGCCAGCTCGGCGCTGTCGGCGCGCTTGTCGACGTCCTTCCCGTTCCAGCGGTAGCCGGCGCAGGTGAACAGGGCCTTCGGGCGCAGCTGGGCGAGGCGCCCGGCCGCGCCCTCGGGGGCGTAGTCCTGCCCGCATCCCGACCAGATCGCGCCGAGCGAGGCCGTCGCCAGGAAGGCGATCACCGTTTCGGGGATGTTCGGCAGGTAGGCGGCGACCACATCGCCCTCGCCGATCCCGGCGTCCGACAGGGTGCCGGCGACGGCTGCGACCAGCCCGGGCAGCTCCCGCCAGGCGATCTCGGTGCGCCGGCCGTCCTCGTCGAGCCCGACGATCGCGGTCCCGGCACGATCACACCGGGCGAGCACCGCGTCGGCGTAGTTGAGTCGCGCCCCCGGGAACCAGCTCGCGCCCGGCATCCGGGCATCGGCGAGCACCGCGGCGTCGCCCGGCGCGAGAGGTTCGGCGGCGATCTCGTCGAGCCCGAAGAAGTCCCACACCCCGCGCCAGAAACCCGGCAGATCGTCGACGGAGTACTGCCAGAGCTCGTCGTATGTCGCGAACGTGCGCCCCGTCCGTTCCTCGCAGAAGGCGGTGAAACGGTCATAGGGGGTCGTCATGAATCATCCATTCCCAGTAATTCGATCGCCTGCGCGCGCATCTCGACCTTGCGGATCTTTCCGGTCACCGTCATCGGGAACGACTCGACGATGTGCACGTACCGGGGGATCTTATGCCGGGTGATCTGGCCTTCGGCGAAGGTCCGCAAATCCTCCACGGTGATCTGCGCCGCCCCCTCGCGCAGCCGGATCCAGGCCATCAGCTCCTCGCCGTACTTCTCGTCGGGCACACCGATCACCTGCACGTCGACGATGTCCGGATGGGTGTAGAAGAACTCCTCCACCTCGCGCGGGTAGATGTTCTCGCCGCCGCGGATCACCATGTCCTTGATGCGCCCGGTGATGCGGACGTAGCCGTCGTCCTGCATCACGGCGAGGTCGCCGGTGTGCATCCAGCCCTCGGTGTCGATCGCGTCGGCGGTCTTGTCCGGCTCGTTCCAGTAGCCGAGCATCACCGAGTAGCCGCGGGTGCAGAACTCGCCGGTGCCGCCGCGCGGCAGCGTCTCACCGGACATCGGGTCGACGACCTTGATCTCCAGGTGCGGTCCCACCCGGCCGACGGTGCTCACGCGCAGGTCCAGTTCGTCGTCCATCCGGGTCTGCGTCGACACCGGGCTGGTCTCGGTCATGCCGTAGCAGATCGACACCTGCGCCATGTGCATCTCGCCGATCACCCGCCGCATCACGGCCTCCGGGCACGGCGACCCGGCCATGATCCCGGTACGCAGCGACGACAGGTCGTACGACGCGCCCGAATCGAGGAGATCCAGCTCCGCGATGAACATCGTCGGCACCCCGTACAGGCTGGTGCAGCGGTACTTCTCGACGGCCGCGAGGGTGGCCGCCGGATCGAACGCCGGAGCCGGAATCACCATCGCGCTGCCGTGCGCGATCGCCGCCAGATTCGCCATCACCATGCCGAAGCAGTGGTAATACGGCACCGGCGTACAGATCCGGTCGGCCTCGGTGTACTCGAGCAGGTGACCGACCAGATAGCCGTTGTTGCCGATGTTGTGGTGCGAGAGGGTGACGCCCTTCGGGTTGCCGGTGGTCCCCGAGGTGTACTGGATGTTGATCGGATCGCTCGCCCGCAGACCGGCCGCGACCTCATCGAGTTCGGCCAGCTCGGCGCCGGTGGGCTCACCGAGCAATTCCGTGAAGTCCGGCGACTCGAACACCCGGACGTCGCGCAGTTCCGGCAACTCGCCGCGGACGTCGTCGAGCATCTGCGCGTACTCCGAGGTGCGGAAGCTGCGCGCGGCGAAGACGACCGAGGTGCCCGACTGCGCGAGGGCGTAGGCCACCTCGTGCCGCCGGTACGACGGGTTGAGCACCACCAGGATCACCCCGGCCTCGGCCGCGGCGAACTGGGTGAGCACCCACTCCCAGCGGTTCGGGGACCACAGTCCGAGGCGGTCCCCCGGTGCCAGGCCGAGCCGCCGCAGCCCGGCGGCGAGCGCCCGGACCTGCGCGCGGAACTCGCGATAGGTCCACTGCCGGTCCGCCTCGGCGTCGATCAGCGCGACGGCGTCCGGATACCGCTCGGCGGTGGCGGCCAGGGTGGCCCCGATGGTGCACTCGAGCAGCGGCGGAGTGTCCTCTCCGCGCGCGTACGACGGTTCGGTCATGACGGTTCCTCCTGGGACTATCCGGGCAGATCGGGACTGCGACGAACGAGCGTGGAACGGGCGGCGCGGGCGACGATCACGCCGTCCTGATTGCGCCCGATGTGGGTCAGGTTCACGATGCCCTCGCCCGGCCGGGACGACGACACGCGCTTGCCGGTGCATTCGGTCTCCGCGTACAGCGTGTCCCCGGCGAAGAGCGGCTTGGGAAAGGCGACCTCCGAGAAGCCGAGGTTCGCCACCAGGGTGCCCTGCGTCAGCTGGGACACCGACAGTCCGACGATCATCGAGAAGGTCATCATCGAGTTGATCAGGCGCTGACCGCCGAAGCCCGGCTGCTGCGCCGACCACGCGGCGTCCAGGTGCAGCGCCTGGGTGTTCATGGTCAGCGTGGTGAACAGGACGTTGTCGGCCTCGGTGAGGGTCCGGCCCGGGCGGTGTTCGTAGACGGTGCCGATCTCGAACTCCTCGAACCACAGTCCCCGCTGGACGACGTGGCGGCCCTCGCCCTCCCCGCTCATGCCGGAAGTCCCAGCGACCGCGCGATCAGCATCAACTGCACCTCGGTGGTGCCCTCGCCGATCTCCAGGATCTTGGAGTCCCGGTAGTGCCGCGAGACCGTGTACTCGTTCATGAAGCCGTAGCCGCCGTGGATCTGCGTCGCCATCCGCGCGTTGTCCATGGCCGCCTCCGACGACACCATCTTGGCGATGGCCGCCTCCTTCTTGAACGGCTTACCGGCCAGCATCTTGGCGGCCGCGTCGTAGTAGGCGGTGCGGGCGGTGTGCGCGCGGGCCTCCATCCGGGCGATCGCGAACGAGATGGTCTGGTACTCGTTGATCGGCTTGCCGAACGACTTGCGCTCGGCCGCGTACTTGATGCACTCGTCCACGCAGCCCTGCGCGACGCCGGTGGCGACGCCGGCGATCGCGATGCGGCCCTCGTCGAGGATGGACAGGAAGTTCGCGTAGCCGCGCCCGCGCGTGCCGAGCAGGTTCTCCCGCGGCACCCGGGCGTCGGTGAAGCTCAGCGGATGGGTGTCGGAGGCGTGCCAGCCGACCTTGTCGTAGGCCGGTTCGGCGACGAAGCCGGGCGTCCCGGCCGGCACGATGATGGTGGAGATCTCCTTCTTGCCGCCTGTCCTGAGCGGAGCCGAAGGGTCTTCCCGCGTGCCGGTGACGGCGGTGACGGTGACCAGCGAGGTGATGTCGGTGCCCGAGTTGGTGATGAACTGCTTGGCGCCGTTGATCACCCAGTCCGGGCCGTCCTCGACGGCGGTGGTGGCCGTCGCCCCGGCATCGCTGCCCGCGCCCGGTTCGGTGAGACCGAAGCCGGCCAGCCGGCGGCCCGCGACGAGGTCGGGCAGCCAGGTCTCCTTCTGCTCGGCGGTGCCGAACTTGAAGATCGGCATGGCGCCCAGACCGACGCCGGCCTCGACCGTCATCGCCACCGACTGATCCACCTTGGCCAGTTCTTCCAGGGCCAGCGCGAGGGCGAAGTAGTCGCCGCCCATGCCGCCGTACTCCTCCGGGAAGGGCAGGCCGAACAGACCCATCTCGCCCATCTGCTTCACGACCTCGTACGGGAAGGTCTTGTTCTTGTCGTGCTCGTACGACACCGGCGCCACGACCTGCTGCGCGAAGTCGCGCACGCTGCCGATCAGATCGGTGTACTCCTGGCTCAGTTCCATCGTCGAATTGCTCTCTCGCTCACTCGTTCTGGTCGGTGGTCACGTGTGCGAGCACCTGCTGGGCGTCGACCTTCTGGCCGGCCGACACCGTGATCTGCGCGACGCCGTCGACCGGGGCCCGCAGCGTGTGTTCCATCTTCATCGCCTCGACGACGACCAGCGGATCGCCGGCCGCGACGGTCTGCCCGGTGGTCGCGGGCACGGCGACCACGGTGCCCGGCATCGGGCTGCGCACGTCACCGGCCGCGGCATCGTCGTCCGACGACGCCAGCGTGTGTGCCAGCGTCATCACCCAGGTGCCGTCCTCACCGCACACCCAGCGCTGCGCGCCGAGCTGCTGCACCACCCAGGGTTCGGCGATCGGGCCGCAGCGCACCGTCACGGCGTGTCCGGCACCGGGTTCGAGGTAGACGGCACCGGACCAGAGCGGCTCGTCGTCGGCCGTGATGGTGGCGGTGGCCTCCAGGGTCCGCACCGTCGAAGCGCTGACCTGCGCGGACACCGTGTACCGGCGGCCGTCGCAGAGCAGCCGGGTGACGATCGGCGACGGTGCGCCGATCCGGAAGCCGACGGCGCTGCTCCACAGGTCGTCGGCGGTGCCCAGGTCGAGGGCGCCGAGAGCGCCGGCGACCAGCGCGGCCGGGGTCGGTGCCGGAGCGGCGTAGTCGATGACGAGCCGGTCGAGGAGTTCGGTGTCGAGCTCGGCGCTGCGTACCGCGGGCTGCGTCAGCACGAAGCGGCAGAAGTCGACATTGGTGCCGACCCCGGTCAGCACGGTCCGCGCCAGGGCCTCGTCGAGGCGGTCGAGTGCCTCGGCGCGGTCGGTGCCGTGGCAGATCACCTTGGCCAGCATGGGGTCGTAGTCGGTGCCGATCACCGAGCCCTGCTCGATACCGGAGTCGATGCGGGTGTGGTCTCGACTTCGCTCGACCATCATGGATGGCCAGCGGAGGGTGCCGACGGTGCCGCCGGTGGGGAGGAAGCCCGCCGCCGGGTCCTCCGCGTACACCCGCGCCTCCACCGCGTGGCCGGTGAGCACCACGTCGTCCTGAGTGATCGCCAGCGGCTCCCCCCGGGCGACGCGGACCTGCTGCTCCACCAGGTCGATGCCGGTCACCATCTCGGTCACCGGATGCTCCACCTGCAGGCGGGTGTTCATCTCCATGAAGTAGAAGTCGTCGGGCGCGGTGGCCGAGACGATGAACTCGACGGTGCCCGCGCCGGTGTAGCCGACACTGCGCGCGGCGTCGCACGCGGCCTGCCCGATACGGGCGCGGGTCTCGGGGGTGAGCAGCGCCGACGGCGCCTCCTCGATCACCTTCTGGTGGCGCCGCTGCAGCGAGCATTCGCGCTCGCCGAGATGGATCACGGTGCCGTGGGTGTCGGCGAGCACCTGCACCTCGATGTGCCGCGGGGTGGCGACGAAGTGTTCCAGGAACAGGGTGTCGTCGCCGAACGCCGAACCGGCCTCCCGACGGGCGGTGACCAGGGCGGCGGGCAACTCGGCGGGGTCGTCGACGCGGTGCATGCCCTTGCCGCCGCCGCCGGCGCTGGGCTTGATGAGGACCGGGAACCCGATCTCCGGGGCGGCCGCGATCAACTCGTCGTCGGTGAGCCCGGGCCGCGACAGCCCGGGCACGACGGGCACGCCGCGAGCGGTGACGGCGGCGCGGGCGGTGATCTTGTCGCCCATGGTGGCGATCGCCGCGGCGGGCGGGCCGATGAAGACGATCCCCGCGTCGGCCAGTGCCGCCGCGAAGTCCTGGTTCTCCGACAGGAAGCCGTAGCCGGGGTGGACCGCGTCGGCGCCGGTCGCGCGCGCCGCGTCGACCACCTTCGCGATGTCGAGGTAGCTCTGTGCGGCCGGCGCCGGGCCGAGCCGCACCGCGACGTCGGCGGCCCGCACGTGCGGGGCCTGCGCGTCGGCGTCGGAGTAGACGGCGATCGACCGGATTCCCATGTCGCGCAGGGTGTCGATCACCCGGCAGGCGATCTCGCCGCGGTTGGCGACGAGGACGGAAGAAATCGTAGTCATCTGCTCACATCCTGAAGACGCCGTTGTTGACCGGCGACAGCGGCGCGTAACGGCATGCTTCCAGCGCCAGGCCGAGCACGGTCCGGGTGTCGGCGGGATCGATGATCCCGTCGTCCCACAGCCGCGCGGTGGAGTAGTACGCGTCCGACTGTTCCTCGAACTGCCGGCGGATCGGTTCCTTGAAGGCCTCTTCGTCCTGCGCCGACCACTCCTGGCCGGAGCGTTCGACCCCGCCGCGGCGCACCGTCGCGAGGGTGTCGGCGGCCTGCGGGCCGCCCATCACCGAGATCCGCGCGTTGGGCCACATCCAGAGGAAGCGCGGCGAATAGGCGCGGCCGCACATCGAGTAGTTGCCCGCCCCGAACGACCCGCCGATCATCACCGTCAGCTTCGGCACGCGGGCGCAGGCGACGGCGGTGACCATCTTGGCGCCGTTCTTGGCGATACCGCCCTCCTCGTACTGCCGGCCGACCATGAAGCCGGTGATGTTCTGCAGGAAGATCAGCGGGATGGACCGGCGGTCGCACAGCTCGATGAAATGGGCGCCCTTCTGCGCGGACTCGGAGAACAGCACACCGTTGTTGGCGACGATGCCGACCGGATGCCCGTGCAGGTGCGCGAAGGCGGTGACCAGCGAGGTGCCGTAGTTCGCCTTGAACTCGGTGTACTCGCCGGCGTCGACCAGCGTGGTGATCACCTCGCGCACGTCGTACGGGATGCGCGGGTCGGTCGGCACCGCGTCGTACAGCGCGGTCTGCGGCCGGATCGGGTCGCGGGTCTCGGCGGTGTCCCACTGCGCCGGGTCGCGCGGGCCGAAGGTCGCGACGATCTCGCGGACCTTCGCCAGGGCCTGCTCATCGTTGTCGACGAGGTGATCGGTGACGCCGGAGACCGACGAGTGCATGGTGCCGCCGCCGAGGTCCTCGGCGGTGACGTCCTCGCCGGTGGCCGCCTTCACCAGCGGCGGGCCGGCCAGGAAGATGGTGCCCTGGTTCTTGACGATCACGTTCTCGTCGCTCATCGCCGGGACGTAGGCACCGCCGGCGGTGGACGACCCGAGGACGGCGGAGATCTGCGGGATGCCCGCGGCGCTCATGGTGGCCTGGTTGAAGAAGATCCGGCCGAAGTGGTCGCGGTCGGGGAACACGTCGTCCTGGTTGAGCAGCATGGCGCCGCCGGAATCGACGAGGTAGATGCACGGCAGCCGGTTGGCGGCGGCGATCTCCTGGGCGCGCAGGTGCTTCTTGACCGTCACCGGGTAGTAGGTGCCGCCGGACACCGTCGCATCGTTGGCGACGACCATGCACTCGCGGCCGTGGATGCGGCCGATCCCGGCGACCACCCCGGCGGCGGGCGCTTTGCCGTCGTACATGCCGAACGCGGCGAGCGGGGCGACCTCGAGAAACGGCGAGCCGGGATCGAGCAGCCCGTCGATGCGGTCCCGGGGCAGCAGCTTGCCGCGGGCGAGGTGCCGGTCCCGCGCCTTGGCGCCGCCGCCGGCCGCCGACGCGGCCAGCCGCTCGCGCAGAAGTCCGACGTTGGCGCGATGCTGCGCCGCCGGCTCGCGATTCTCCACGGTCGTCATCGACTCCCTTTCAGTTATCGAAGATTAACTGAATGTGACCGTACGGCACCGGCGCCGTCCTGTCACCCGATCCCGCCAGATCCGCCGAACATTCACCCTTCCGTGACGTCCGTCACTTCTCCTCGTATCCTAGGTGTGGGGCCGCACAACCACCGCGGCCCCGAAAACCCGCTCGCGGCGTCGCGGCACCCGTCACCCCGGGGACCGGCACCACCGAGCCGACACGAAGGTTGGGCACCCCCATGACCATCGCCGATCACCGTGCCTCCGGCACCGGCCTCCCCTCCCCCGCGACCGGCCGGACCGGCGCTTTCTCGCTCGACGACCGCTATACCGCGGAGTCCGGCACCGTCTATCTCACCGGCATCCAGGCCCTGGTCCGGATGGTTCGCGACCGCGCGATCGCCGATCGCGGAAGCGGCCTGCGGACCGCGTCGTTCCTGTCCGGCTACGAGGGCTCACCGCTCGCCGGATACGACCTGGAGATCGCCCGCCGCGCCGCCTGCCTCGCCCCGTACGACGTGGTGCACCGGCCCGCGGTCAACGAGGAACTCGCCGCCACCTCGGTGATGGGCTCGCAGCTGGCCGCCCGCGTCGGGACCCTGGCTCCCGCCCCGGACGGGGCGCCGCGCGACGGCATCGTCGGCTACTGGTACGGCAAGGCGCCCGGCCTGGACCGGGCGACCGACGCCCTGCGCCACGCGAACATCATCGGCACCTCGCCCACCGGCGGCGCGGTGGCCCTGGTCGGCGACGACCCCGGCGCCAAGAGCTCGACGGTCCCGTGCGCCTCGGAGATGGCACTCGCCGACCTCTACCTGCCGATCCTCTACCCGGCCGACAGCGCCGACATCCTCGACTTCGGCATCCACGCCGCCCAGATGAGTCGCATCTCGGGCCTCTGGACCTCGCTCAAGATCTCGGCGCACGTCGCCGACGGCGCGTCGACCGCGGTGGTCGACGCCGACCGGTTCACCATCGATCTCGGCGGCCTCGGCACCAGCCCGCACGTGCCGAGCGGCCGGCTCCTCGGCGCCAGTCTGATGGAACTGGAGCAGAACCAGCTCACCACCCGGATGCCGCGGGCCGTCGAATACGCGCGGCTCAACGGCCTCAACCGGATCGTCGCCCGCTCCGGCGACGATCGCATCGGCATCGTCGCCGCGGGCAAGACCTATCTCGATGTCCGCGAGGCCCTCCGGCACCTCGGCATCGACGACGACGATCTCGCGCGGCTGGGCATCCGGATCCTCAAACTCGGCATGGTCTATCCGCTGGAGCAGAGCATCGTGGAGACCTTCATCGACGGGCTCGCCGAGGTGATCGTCGTCGAGGAGAAGCGCGACTTCGTGGAGACGATGCTGCGCGACAACCTGTTCGGCCGCTCGCGGGTACCGGCGATCGTCGGCAAGTCGCACGAGGACGGTTCCACCCTCTTCTCCCGGTTCGGCGAGCTCGACGTCGACGCGGTGACCCGCGGCCTCGCCGAGCGTCTGGGCCGGCGGCACCGGATCGAGCCGGCCCGGCGCTGGCTGGAACGGCACACCGCGCGCGGCTCCCGGATCACGCTGCCACTGGCGGTGCGCTCGCCGTACTTCTGCTCCGGCTGCCCGCACAACAGCTCCACCCCGGTCGCACCGGACACCCTGGTCGGCGCAGGCATCGGCTGCCACGCGATGGTGCTGCTGATGGATCCGGCGCAGGTCGGCGACGTGGCCGGGGTGACCCAGATGGGCGGCGAGGGCGCGCAGTGGCTGGGCATGGCGCCGTTCGTGCAGGAGCGGCACTTCGTGCAGAACATCGGCGACGGGACCTTCGCGCACTCCGGTTCGCTCGCGCTGCGCGCGGCCATCGCCGCCGGAGCGAACATCACCTACAAACTGCTGTACAACGGCACCGTCGCGATGACCGGCGGCCAGGATCCGGTCGGCGAGATGAGCTTGCCGCAGCTGGTCACCCTGCTGCGCGCCGAGCGGGTCGCCCGCGTGGTGGTCACCTCCGACGACCCGGCCCGCACCCGCAAGTCGCTGGGCAAGACCGCGGCGCAGGTCCGGCACCGTGACGACCTGCTCGACGTCCAGCGTGAGCTGGCCGCCACCGAAGGCGTGACCGTGCTGATCCACGACCAGGAGTGCGCGGCGCAGAAGCGGCGCAAGCGCAAGAGGGGGACGGCGTCGACCCCGGCGACCCGGGTGATGATCAACGAGCGGATCTGCGAGGGCTGCGGCGATTGCGGCGCGAAGTCGAACTGCCTGTCGGTGCACCCGGTGCCCACCGAGTTCGGCCGTAAGACGCGGATCGACCAGAGTTCGTGCAACCTCGACTACTCGTGCCTGGACGGCGACTGCCCGGCGTTCGTCACCGTCACCCCGGCGCCGCGCCGGGCGCGGCGCGCCGCCGCCCTGGCCGACACCGCGCTCCCCGCGCCGCCGGCGGCACCGGCGGATTCGGGCACCTTCACCATCCGCGTCACCGGCATCGGCGGCACCGGCGTGGTGACCGTCTCGCAGGTGCTGGCCACCGCGGCCGTGCTCGACGGCCTGGATGCCCGCACCGTCGACATGACCGGCCTCGCCCAGAAGGGCGGCGCGGTGGTGAGCGACCTGAAACTCTCGCGCACCCGCGTCGAGCAGGCCGCGAAGGTGGCCACCGGCGACTGCGACCTCTATCTCGCCTGCGATCAGCTGGTCGGCGCCGATCCGGTGAACCTCAAGGTCGCCTCCGTCGCCAAGACCACCGCGGTGGTCTCCACCGCGCAGGTCCCGACCGGCGCGATGGTGTCCGACAGCGCCGTCGTCTTCCCGGAGGCGCCGCGGGTGCGGTCGGCGATCGACGCCGAGGTGTCGCGCTCGGTGTATCTGAACGCGGCCCGGCTCGCCGAGGAACTGTTCGACGACGAGCAGTTCGCCAACATGCTGATGGTGGGCGCCGCATATCAGGCGGGCGCGCTGCCGATCTCGGCCGCCGCCGTGGAGCGGGCGATCGAACTCAACGGCGTCGCCGTGGAGGCGAACGTGCAGGCGTTCCGGCGCGGGCGGCAGGTGCTCGCCGATCCGGACGAGCTGGCGCAGGCCGCGCACGGCCACACCGCTGTCCCCGCGTATCGGTCCAGCCCGGGAGCGCTGCGCGCGGCGGCCGGGCTGATCGGGGCCGGCGACGAGGCGCGCGAGGTCGTCGCCCGCCGGTACGACGAACTGGTCGCCTACCAGGACGAGGCCTATGCGCGGGAGTTCGCGTCGTACGTCGGCGGCATCTCCGAGCGCGTCGGCGACGACCGGCTCACCGCGGCGGCGGCCCGCAACCTGTACAAGCTGATGGCCTACAAGGACGAGTACGAGGTGGCCCGGCTGACTCGCGATGCCGGGTTCGCGGCGCAGGTGGCCGAGCAGTTCGGCGACGGCGCCGCGACGGCCGTCCGCCTGCACCCGCCGGTGCTGCGCGAGCTGGGGATGCGCAAGAAGCTGGCGGTCGGCCGCTGGGGACGCCCCGGGCTGCGCGGACTGGAGTCGCTGAAGCGGCTGCGGGGCACCCGGTTCGATCCGTTCGGCCACACCCAGGTCCGCCGGACCGAGCGCGCGCTGATCGGCGAGTACCGGGCGGCGCTGGATCGGGTGGTCGCCGGCCTGGGTGAGCACCCCTCGGCCGCGCAGCTCGAGCAGGCGGTCGCCGTCGCGGAACTGCCCGATCTGGTGCGGGGTTACGAGGGGATCAAACTCGCGAACGTCGAACGCTTCCGCGCCGAACTGACCCGGCTGACCGAGGTCTGAGACTTCGGTGACGCCTCAGTCGACGAGGAGGGCCGCCAGCGCCATGTCGGTCAGGAGCGCGGCCAGCCGGGTCACGTCGAACGGAGGCAACCGCGGTGACGAGTTGAGGAGGCCGAAGGTCGCGTGCGCCCGGACCCGGGCGTCCTCGGCCGGCAGCGCACGTCCGGCCGCGGCGGCCGCGTCGACCAGCACCGACACCCAGGTCTCCACGTAGCGGCGCTGCAGCGTGCGGACGCGGTGGCGCGCGTCGGCGCTCAGCGAGTGCAGGTCCCGGTCCTGAATCGCGATCAGGTCCGGCTTGGTGACCAGCACGTCGATGTGGAATTCGACCAGCCGGCGCAGCACCTCGTCCGGGGAGCCGCCGCGGGCCACCACCTCGTCGCCCCCGGTCTGCAGCCGCTCGCTGATGTCGAGCAACAGCTCGTCGAGGACGTCGTTCTTGGACGAGAAGTGCCGGTACATGGCCGGACCGCTGATGCCGACCTCCGCGCCGATGTCCTCCAGGCGCACGGCGACGAAGCCGCGGCGCGCCATCTGGCGCGCCGCGGCCGCGAGGAGTTCACCGCGCCGCGCGGCCTTGGCCTGACCTCGGCGGGTGGTGGGAGCCGGTTCGGTCGTCTCGCTCACCGGACGGACACGGCCTAACTCTCCGAACGTCCGTCGACGATCACGGCCGCACCGATCAGCGCCAGCTGCAGCGAACCCAGGACCAGTGAGACGATGGCGCCCGCGCCCAGGCTGATGAACGACGGCAGGCCGAGCGCGCAGGCCAGCAGGCCCAGCCATGCCAGCACCACCAGGGCGGCGACGTGCGGCAGGTACCGGCGCCACTTCGGCACCAGGAACGCGAACGACGCGACGCCCGCGGCACCGAGGAAGAGCAGGAAGTAGCCGGGGGTGAACACCATGGTGAGGAACGCCGGGATACCCACCTGATTGCTGTTGTCGTCGGCCCAGCGGCTGGCCTTCTGCTCGATGCTGTCGTCGATCGTGACCCACGACAGGAAGCCCATGATGTAGGTGAGCACACCGAAGACCGCCGACCCGAGGGACAGCTTGTACGGCAGCGGCAGCTGCGTGAAGAAGTTCGGGGCGGGCGGCTGACCCGCCGGGGGGCCGTACTGCGTGGGCGGGCCGGTGTACGGGCCGGTCGGCGGGCCGTACGGGCCGGTGGCCGGCGGGCCGTAGGGGCCCGACGGCGGGTACGGACCGGCGACCGTCGGCGGCGGGTCCTGCGGCGCGGGACCCCACTGCGTGGGACCCGCTTGCGGGCCGTAATTCGGATTCTCTGTCATGCCGGTATTGAACCACTGACCGGCGAATGATCGGGCAGGACGTCGTGCGTGTAGACCACTCGGGTGAAGCACACCAGGTCCGACAGGGACCAGCGCCGGGGCGAGACCACCACCCAGAACAGGCCCACCGGGACGAAGGCGCTCAGTGCGGCCCGGCCGAGTGCCCGCACCAGCTTCGGCTTGCGGCCGGTCCCCCGGCTCACCACCGCGACTCCCATCACGAGCTGGCCGAAGGTGCGGCCGAACGCCGCCCACGACAGCGTCAGGTAGGCGATGGCGATCGCAATGAACGACGTGGTACCCCAGACCCAGGCGTAGTCGGGCAGGGTGAACGCCCGCACGCTGAGCACCAGCCGGATCAGGGCGATCGCCAGATAGATGCCGACCTGGAAGCCGAGGACCACCAGGCCGTCGATCATCGCCGCCACGAAGCGGCTGACGATCCCGGCGTTACGCAGCTCGGCCGTCACGGCGCGTCACGCTGCTGCGGATCGGCGGTCTTGCGGCGCAGAATGCGTCCGACGAACTGGTCCACCTTGTCGTCGGCCCGCTCGCTGCCGCTGCGCACGTCGGTGATCATCTCGGTGGTCACCGACGAGCTGGCCTCCCGGACGATGTTGTTCAGGTCGATGCCGTCGACCACTGTGGCGGCGACGCCGACCAGGTCGGTGCGGTGAAGCACGGCATCGATGTCGACGCCCTCCAGGACCCGATTGAGGTCGATCGCGGTGATCACCGGTTCCAGTTCGAGCGCCGCGACCGCCGGGTTCAGGTCGAGCCCGGCGATCACCGGGTTGAGGTCCACGTCGGCCAGCAGCGCGTTCAGGTCGACGTCGGCCAGCAGCGCATTGAGGTCCACCTGCCGCAGCAGCGCGTTCAGGTCGACCGAGGCGAGCAGCCGGTCGAGGTCGACCGAGCGGAGCAGCACCGAGGTCAGATCGGTCTCCGAGACGTACCCGAAGATCTCGTCGAGCACCGCGTGCAGGACGGTCCGGGGTACAGCGGCCACCGTCGACACGACCTGTCGCGGTACGGCCAGCGCGGCCGCGGCGAGCGCGTCGACCGGGCCGCCGATCACCGGCAGCCGCGACAGCGGTCCGTCACCGCGGCGCATCACCTCGTTCACCCGCTCATTATGCCCCGGCACCGCCGCGAATACACCGCGCCCCGGAGACCGTGGCGGTCTCCGGGGCGCGGTGAGCGGTACGAGTGCGGGATCTACAGGTTCTCGAAGATCTCGCGGGCCAGGCGGGCGGTCTCGCTCGGCGTCTTGCCGACCTTGACACCGGCGGCCTCGAGGGCCTCCTTCTTGGCCTGCGCGGTGCCCGAGCTGCCGGACACGATGGCGCCGGCGTGACCCATGGTCTTGCCCTCGGGGGCGGTGAAGCCCGCGACGTAGCCGACGACCGGCTTGGAGACGTTCTCCTGGATGTACGCGGCGGCACGCTCCTCGGCGTCGCCGCCGATCTCACCGATCATCACGATGACCTTGGTCTCCGGATCGGCCTCGAAGGCCTCGATCGCGTCGATGTGAGTGGTGCCGATGACCGGGTCGCCGCCGATGCCGATGGCGGTGGAGAAGCCGAGGTCACGCAGCTCGTACATCATCTGGTAGGTCAGGGTGCCGGACTTGGAGACCAGTCCGATCGGGCCCTTGCCGGTGATGTTGTTCGGCGTGATGCCCACCAGGGCCTCGCCCGGCGTGATGACGCCCGGGCAGTTGGGGCCGATGATGCGGGTCTTGGCGCCCTTGTCCTTGTTGTAGGCCCACGCGTACGCGGTGTCCTGGACCGGGATGCCCTCGGTGATGACCACGAGCAGCGGGATCTCCGCGTCCACGGCCTCGATGATGGCGTCCTTCGAGAAGGCCGGCGGCACGAAGGCGATCGAGGTGTCGGCCCCGGTCTTCTCCATGGCCTCGGCGACGCTGCCGAAGACCGGCAGCTCGATCTCGCGGCCGGCGGCGTCGACGTGCTTGACGGTGGTCCCGGCCTTGCGGGCGTTGACGCCGCCCACGATGTTGGTGCCGGCCTTGAGCATCAGCGCGGTGTGCTTGGTGCCCTCGCCGCCGGTGATGCCCTGGACGATGACCTTGTTGTCTCGATTGAGGTAGATCGACATGTGTTTTCCCGGCCCCTTTACTTGTTCGCCAGTTCGGCGGCCTTGTCGGCGCCTTCGTCCATCGACTCGGCGAGGGTCACCAGCGGGTGGTTCGCCTCCGCCAGAATCTTCCGGCCCTCGTCGACCTTGTTGCCGTCCAGGCGGACCACCAGCGGCTTGGTGGCGGTGTCGCCCAGCTGGTTCAGCGCGCCGACGATGCCGTTGGCGACCGCGTCACAGGCGGTGATGCCGCCGAAGACGTTCACGAACACGCTCTTGACCTGCGCGTCACCGAGGATGACGTCCAGGCCCGCGGCCATCACGTCGGCCGAGGCGCCGCCGCCGATGTCCAGGAAGTTGGCGGGCTTCACGCCGCCGTGCAGCTCACCGGCGTAGGCGACGACGTCGAGCGTCGACATGACCAGACCGGCACCGTTGCCGATGACACCGACCTCACCGTCGAGCTTGACGTAGTTGAGGTCGTGCTGCTTGGCCTTGAGCTCCAGCGGATCGGTGGCCTCGACGTCGGCGAAGAGGGCGTGATCCGGGTGACGGAACTCGGCGTTGTCGTCCAGAGTGACCTTGCCGTCGAGGGCCAGGATCTCATCCTCGGGGGTGCGCACGAGCGGGTTGACCTCGACCAGCAGGGCGTCTTCTTCGACGAAGACCTCCCACAGCTTGGCGATGGTCACCGCGGCGGCGTCGAGGATCTCTTCCGGAAGATGTCCGGCCTTGGCGATCTCGCGCGCCTTGGCGACGTCGACACCGGCGACCGGGTCGATCGAGATGCGGGCCAGGCGATCGGGCTTGGTCGCGGCCACCTCCTCGATCTCCATGCCGCCCTCGACCGAGCACATGGCCAGGTAGTCACGGTTGGCGCGATCGAGCAGGAAGGAGATGTAGTACTCCTCCGCGATGTCCTTCGCCTCGGTGACGAGCAGCTTCTTGACGATGTGGCCCTTGATGTCGAGGCCGAGGATGTTCTGCGCGTGGGTGAGAGCTTCGTCCGCGGTAGCGGCGAACTTCACACCACCGGCCTTGCCACGGCCACCGGTCTTGACCTGGGCCTTGACCATCACGGCCTTGCCGATCTGCTCGGCGATCGCGCGCGCGTCGGCCGAAGCCTCGGCAACGGAGCCCGCGCTCGAAGGAACGCCGTGCTTCACGAACAGTTCCTTCGCCTGGTATTCGAATAGATCCATTCAGCTCACCATCTGAAGTGTGGGAAGTAGACCCACTCGGGTAACGCGGGCCACAAGAAATTCTAGACCCGCCGACCCCTACTCCCGAGTCGGGTCCGGCTCCGAGTGGAAAGAATCACTTACCTGCGGGTAGGAAGAAACCCGCCGGTGAGACACCGTTCGCTGTCCGTTCAGTCAGGAACGGGCGGTCGGCGGGTGGACTTAGCACCTGCCCACCGGTTACCGTTCATGGGGTTGATAACGAGATGGTTACAGCGAAAGGGCGGCTCGAGGTGACTGAAGTGACCGAACGCATCCGGCGAGATGCGGCGTCTGCCGCCGATCCCGCCGCCGTCGGTCCCATGACCCGCGACATCCCGCTCCCGCCGCGCAGCCTTCGGCTCGGCCTCGGTCCGGCACGATCGGGCGAGCCCGTCTCGCCGGTGTCCACGCCTGCCGAAACCACTCGTACCGAGGTCCCGCTCGTCACCTCCGCCGCGCGTGGGTCCACCGCGATCACCGCCGCCGACCGTGCGACCGCCGGCGAGCCCCAGCCGCAGGATCCGCCGGTCACGAAGCCCCCGGTCACCGGGAAGCGCGGCGCGCATCGGGCCGGACCGCCGAGTTCGCTGCGGGCCCGGACCGCGCTGATCGCCGTGGCCGCCGGTGCCGCGGCCGCGGCCGTCGCCGGTTCGAGCACCCACGAGACCACCGTCGCCGCCGATCCCGCGCCGGCCGGCGACAGCGCTCCGGCCCCGGCTCTGGCCGCGAACACTTCCGACCTGAACGGCGGCGCCGTCCCGGCCGCCGCGGGAGCGGACATGACCGGCTACACCGATCAGCTGAAGATCGGCAAGCAGCTGTCCGCCGAGCAGGCCGCCCGGGAGAACGCCGCGCGCAAGCCGCTGTACGATTCGCCGATCCCGCTCGGCCACTACGCCTTCACCTCCGGGTTCGCGATGCGCTGGGGCACCATGCACACGGGCCTCGACTTCGCCGCACCGCTGGGCACCCCGATCCACGCGGTCACCGACGGCACCATCGTCAAGGCCGGACCGGCGTCCGGGTTCGGCAACTGGATCTGGCTCAAGGCCGCCGACGGCACCATCACGATGTACGGCCACATGGCGTCGTCGGGCGTGCTGGTCAGGGAGGGCCAGAAGGTGACCGCGGGCGATGTGATCGCGCTGGTCGGCTCCGAGGGCTTCTCCACCGGCCCGCACCTGCACTTCGAGGTGTGGCAGCACGGTAAGAAGATCGACCCGGCACCCTGGCTCGCCGCGCACGGCATCCGCATGTCCGCCTACACCGGCTGAGCGGCACCGCTCCCATCCCCGACCGGCAGTCCCCGCCGCCCGCGGGCGTCCGGCGACCGGTTACAGCTTCTCGCCGGGGAGACCGCCGAGGGTCAGCAGGGTCACCCGGCCGACGTTGCCGCCGAAATCGAAGGTGATCTGCTCGGTGGGACCCGCGCCGGTCTTGGCGACGGCCTTCCCCATCCCGTACTTCGGATGGTTGATCCGGTCGCCGATGTCGTAGTGCACCGACTTGTTGCGGCCGCGCGTGGGGTCCGATGAATACGACGCGCGTCCGCGCATCCCCGACGACGCACCACCGGCGGCCGAACCGTATCCGAACGGCCGGCCCGCGCCGGGGCGCGAGCCGCCGAAACCGCCGCGCTCACGGCGCGGTTCGGTCCGGCGCCAGTCGAGCAGGTGCTGCGGGATCTCTTGCAGGAAGCGGGATTCCGGGTTCTCCACCGGCTGGCCCCAGGCCGCGCGCATGATGGCGCGCGAGACGTACAGGCGCTGCCGCGCGCGGGTGATGCCGACGTAGGCGAGGCGTCGTTCCTCGCTCAGCTCGGCACCGTCGCCCAGCGCCCGCTGATGCGGGAACATGCCGTCTTCCCATCCGGTGACGAACACGATCGGGAACTCCAGGCCCTTGGCGGTGTGCAGGGTCATCAGGGTCACCACACCCTCGTCCTGCTCCGGCACCTGGTCGGCGTCGGCCACCAGCGCCACCTTCTCCAGGAACGCGGCGAGGGAGCCGGGCTCCGGTTCCCCCTCGGCGACGGTGGAGTCCTCGTCATCGGGCTCATCCTCGTACTCGTCGTCGAGGTCGCGCTGCGCGGCTTCCAGGCTGAAGTCACGAGCGACGGCGACCAGTTCGTTCAGGTTGTCCAGGCGGGCGCCGTCCTGCGGGTCGTTGGAGGCCTCCAGCTCGGCACGATAGCCGGTGCGGTCGACGATCGCCTCGACCAGGTCGCCGATGTCGGCTCCCTCCGCGGTCGCATCGGCGATCGCCGCGTCACCGTCGTCGTCGGACGCGAAGGCGAGCAGGAAGTCGCGCCGCAGCCCCTCGATCAGGTCGACGAAGCCGCCGATCTGCTTCACCGCACGTGTGTTCAGCAGCGGCACCCGGTTCTCCTGCGCCTCCACCAGCGCCTGATAGAAGCTGATCCCGAGGTTCTCCGAGTGCACTGCGACGCAGGCCTCGGCGCGGTCCCCGATGCCGCGGCGCGGGGTGTTGAGGATGCGGCGCAGGCTCACCGAGTCGTCGGGGTTGGCGACCACGCGCAGGTACGCGACGACGTCGCGCACCTCTTTACGCTCGTAGAAGCGGGTGCCGCCGACCACCTTGTACGGGATGCCGTGCCGGATGAACGACTCCTCGATGGGCCGCGAGCCGGTGTTGGTGCGGTAGAACACCGCGATGTCGGAGTACTTGGCCGAGCTCGATCCGCCGACGGAATAGTCGCACAGCTCGTCGATCTCCTTGGCGATGAACTGCGCCTCGTCCCGATCGGAGTCGGCGACGTAGCCGACGATCAGCTCACCGTCGCCGGCGTCGGTCCACAGCTTCTTCTCCCGGCGGTTCGCGTTCCGCGCGATCACCGCGTTCGCGGCCGACAGGATCGTCTGCGTGGACCGGTAGTTCTGTTCCAGCAGCACCGTCTCCGCGTTCGGGTAGTCGCGCTCGAACTCCTCGATGTTGCGGATCGTCGCACCGCGGAAGGCGTAGATCGACTGATCGGAATCGCCGACGACGCACAGCTCCGACGGCGCCGTGACCCCCGAGTCGGCTTCGCCGACCAGTTCCCGCACGAACATGTACTGCGCGTGGTTGGTGTCCTGGTACTCGTCGACCAGGACGTGCCGGAACCGGCGCCGGTAGTACTCGGCCACCTCGGGATGTCGCTGCAGCAGCGCTACCGTCTCGCCGATCAGGTCGTCGAAGTCGAAGGCGTTGGCGTCGGCGAGCCGCCGCTGGTACTCGGCGTAGACGCGCGCGATGTCCTCGGCGGTCTGCCCCTGCTGGGGCCGGATGTCGGCGAGGGTGGCGGCCACCTCCTCCGGATCTTTCAGCTCGTTCTTGAAGTTGGAGATCACCGTCGACAGGCCGCGCGGGCTGTACTTCTTCGGGTCGAGTCCGAGATCGCGCACCACCATGCCGAGCAGCCGCCGCGAGTCGTCGGAGTCGTAGATGGAGAAGTTGGAGTTCCGGTTGCCCAGGAGCGACGCCTGCGCGCGGAGGATCCGCACGCAGGTGGAGTGGAAGGTCGACACCCACATGTAGTTGGCGCGCGGGCCGACCAGATCGATCACCCGCTCGCGCATCTCGGCGGCGGCCTTGTTGGTGAAGGTGATCGCCAGGATCTGCCCGGGCGTCACCCCGCGTTCGGCGAGCAGGTAGGCGATCCGGCGGGTGAGCACCGCCGTCTTTCCCGACCCGGCGCCGGCCACGATGAGCAGCGGCGAGCCGCTGTGCAGCACCGCCGCGCGCTGCTGGGGATTGAGGCCGTCGAGAAGCTGGTCAGAAGAGGATGTCATCGCCTGTCCAGGCTACCGGCGACCTCCGACACGACCGACCGTGGGAGGGCCGGCGAGCCGGTCACGGCGCATACGCGGCGACGATCGGCTCACCGACCCGCCCGGCGCCGGTGTGCAGGGCCAGGCCCGGCGTCAGCGGACGCACGACGAGCTCGTGCCCGCCGCCGGACAGCTGGAAGTAGACCGGGTGCAGCCCCGTGCGCACGGGCACGCGCACCTCGTCGCCGTCGAGCCGGACGCCGATCTCGCCGTCGGTGTCGGCGCAGTAGCTCAGCGCCACCGTCCACTTCCATTCGATCAGCGGACCCGACAGCGTCAGCCGGGTCGGGCCGGTGAGCGCCGGACTGGCGCACGTGCCGCCGCTCTCGGGTACCTCGCGCACCGGACTGACCCCGCCGGGCACCATCGCCCCGGCCTCGTCGAGGACCATCAGACGGTCGGTCACCGAGCCGAACCGCGGGCGGTCACGGACCCGCCCGAAGACCCGGCTGATCTGGTTGTTCGGGTAGGCCACCGGGGTGAGCACCTCCAGCGGCAGAGCCTGATCGAACATCACCAGGTCGCGGTGCTGCGCCAGGGACTTCTTGGCGGTCGCCAGATAGTCGCCGGTGGGATCGTCGCGCCACGACGCCGAGAACGACGCCGTACCGACCAGCGCCGACGCCACGACGGCGACCGCACCGACGGCCAGCGCCACCCGCGGGGCGCGGGAGGTCGCCGCGGCCCGCGGCGCGTGCGCACCCCGCGTCGGGGCCGAGGCCACCAGCGCGATGGCGATCGCGATCACCAGCGCGGTGTCGGGCAGGTAGCGCATGGTCTGCGCCAGCTCCAGCGCGGTGGCGGGACTGGACCGGTTCCACATCACCGGGATCTGCGCGCCGACCGCGTAGAGCGCCGCCGCGGCCCAGACCGCGAGACCGCCGCGCCGGGTCTGCCAGGTCCACACCACGACCGCGGCGAGCAGCACCCAGCCGGCCACGATCATCCAGACGGCGGGGAAACCCATCGGCGGCGACGGCAGCCACCGGTCCCAGTGCCACGGGCCGCCGACCAGGGACGGCACGATCGCGTCGTTCACGCTGCGCCAGACCAGTCGGCCCGTCTGCCCCAGCGAATGCGGACCGGCCGTCGCCGACGACACCGAGAGGTAGACGACGATCCAGACCGCGAAGACCCCGGTGAGGGCGAGCCAGAGCGGGCGCGCCCGGCGTGCGGTGACCGTCAGCGCGGAGTCGCGGTAGTCGCCACCGCCGACGCCGGCCTCCCGGCCGGTCACCAGCACCGCCGCGACGAAGGCCACCGGCAGGATGAACAGCGACTTCTCGAAGAACAGCAGCGCCACCACGAAGGCCGCGATCGCACCCGCGGTGAGGACGCGGCGCCGTCGTTCGTCGACCGCCGGATCCCGGCGGACCAGCAGCACCGCGTTGGCGACGACGACCGCCATCGCGGCCTGCATGGGCAGGGAGTTCAGGCCGGCCGCCCACCAGGCGAAGGAACTCACCGTCATCGGGGAGAAGAGGTAGAACGCCAGCGCCACGATCGCGCCGAGTCGCGCGGTCGGGGCCAGCGTGCGGATCATCCGCCACACGGCGAGCGAGGCGAGCACCTGCAACACCACCAGCGTGGCGGCCGGCAGCCACCACTGCACGGGGGCCGCCACCGTGGTGATCCCGGCCAGCAGGAACGCGCCGGGCATGAAGTGGCCGTCGTGATCGGCGCCGAGGTAGTCCCAGCTCAGGATCGGGTGGGCGGAGGCCTTCCCGATGAGGATCAGGTCGTCCCAGTAGAAGTTCCCTCGGGCCACCAGGATCCCGCGCACCACCGCCTGGGCGACGATCGCGACGGTGGCGATGATCCCGATCCGGGCCAGGCCCGCGGAGTGCTCGTCGGTCATGCCGTCCAGTGTGCCAAGCACCCGGCATGGCAAGATCGGTAGACGTGAGCGAGCAGGATCCGAAGCAGCAGATCGATCTGTCGGCGTACGACCTCGGCAGCGACGTGGCCGACCTCCCGGACGACATCGACGAACTGCGCGGCGAGATCGATCGGATGGATGCGATCATCCTGGCCGCGGTCCAGCGACGCTCGGCGGTGTCGAAGAAGATCGGCGCGGCGCGGATGGCGGCCGGCGGCCCGCGACTGGTGCACAGCCGCGAGGTGAAGGTGCTGGAGCGGTTCTCCGCGCTCGGACCGGAAGGTCACACGCTCGCGATGCTGCTGCTGCGTCTGGGACGCGGACCGCTCGGGCGATAGCCCCGACTCCGCCCGATCATCGTGCGAGCGGAGCCGAGGACTTCGACCCTTCGACTTCGTGTCGTCGCAAGCTCCGACACGAGCTCAGGGACCGCAGGCCGACTCAGGCGAAGACGTCGAGCTTGCCGAACTTGGCGGCCAGCTTGTAGTAGACGGCCAGGCGCGGGTTGGCCTTGCCGTCCTTCATCTCGGCCAGGACCTCGGCGATGGCGGCGTCGAGAGTGGCGTCGTCCTCGGTGAGGCCGAGCTTGCCCTTCAGGAAGTTCTCGCGGACGGTCTTGAGCTCCTCGGGGTCGCTGGCGGAGACGAGCGCGGCGTCCCGGTTGCTCAGGGCCAGCCGGTAGACGGAGGCCATCTTGTCGACCACGTCGACATCGGCGTCCGGCACGTAGGCGAGAACGGTCTCACGGGCATCACTCATGGTTTCCTCCAGGTCATCGATGTTCCGACTCGCTCGACAGTACCGCGCACACCGCGATCCGGCCGGTTACGACGTGCGGCCCCGCTCGGCGCGGTACCAACGCACCATGGCGACAGTGGACGAATCCGGCAAAGGCGGCGGCGAGGCCGGATCACCGAGCGCGGCGACCAGTTTGTTCGCGGCCTGCTTACCCAGTTCCACCCCCCACTGATCGAACGGATTGATCCCCCAGACCATCGCCTTCACGAACACCTGATGCTCGTAGAGGGCGATCAGCTGGCCGAGCACCGACGGGGTCAGCGCCGGGGCCAGGATCGACGTCGTCGGCCGGTTCCCGGGCATCACCTTGTGCGGCACCAGCCGCGGATCGACGCCCTCAGCGGCCACCTCGTCGGCGGTCTTCCCGAAAGCGAGGACCTCGGTCTGGGCGAAGAAGTTGCTCATCAGCAGGTCGTGCATGGAGCCGCCGTCGGCGGTGGGCAGGTCGTCCAGTGGTCGGGCGAAGCCGATGAAGTCGGCCGGGATCAGCCAGGTGCCCTGGTGCAGCAGCTGGTAGAAGGCGTGCTGCCCGTTGGTGCCCGGCTCACCCCAGACCACCGTCGAGGTGGGGCACGGAACCGGCTGCCCGTCCCGGGTGACCGACTTGCCGTTCGACTCCATCACCAGCTGTTGCAGGTAGGCCGGGAAGCGCGCGAGGTCGTTGGAGTACGGCAGCACCGCGTGTGACTGGGCATCCCAGAAATCGGAGTACCAGAGGCCGATCAGCGCGAGCAGGACCGGCGCGTTGGCCTCCAGCGGGGCCGTCGCGAAGTGGGTGTCCATCCGGTGGAAACCGTCGAGCATGTCGGCGAAGTTCTCCGGCCCGACGGCGATCATCAGCGACAGTCCGATGGCCGAGTCCAGCGAGTAGCGCCCGCCCACCCAGTTCCAGAAGCCGAACATGTGGGCCGTGTCGATGCCGAAGGCGGCCACCTCGGCGTCGTTGGTGCTGACCGCGACGAAGTGCCGGGCGACGGCGGCGTCGTCGCCGGCGTAGTGGTCGAGCAGCCAGGTCCGGGCGGCGCGGGCGTTGGTCAGCGTCTCCAGGGTGGTGAAGGTCTTCGACGCGATGATGAAGAGCGTCGTCTCCGGGTCGAGCCCGGCGAGCGTGCCCGCCAGATCCGCCGGATCGATGTTGGAGACGTAGTGGCAGCGCAGGCCGGGCTTCCGGTAGTGCCGGAGCGCCTGGTAGGCCATCGCCGGGCCGAGGTCGGAACCCCCGATGCCGATGTTGACGACGTCGGTGATGGCCTTCCCGGTGAAGCCGGTCCAGTCTCCGGAGCGGACCCGGTCGGCGAACCCGCCCATCGCGTCGAGCACCCGGTGCACATCACCGACCACGTCCTGGCCGTCGACGACCAGCGTCGCATCGGCGGGCAGCCGCAGCGCCGTGTGCAGCGCGGCGCGATCCTCGGAGGAGTTGAGGTGCTCACCGCGCAGCATGGCATCGCGCAGGTCCGCGACGCGCGCGGTACGCGCGAGGTCGGTGAGCAGGGCCAGCGTCTCGCCGGTGACCAGGTTCTTCGAGTAGTCGATGCGCAGGTCGGCGGCATCGACCGTCAGTCGTCCACCCCGGTCGGGATCGTCCGCGAACAGGCCGCGGAGACCGGCGTCGAATCGTTTCCGATGCTCGGCGAGGGCACCCCAGGAGGAGGTGGCGGTGATGTCGAGTCCGTCGTCGTTTCCGCGCTGCCCGGTGTCGCCGTTCATGGGTTCGACAGTAGTGACCCGCGGCGCGGACCGCAGGGTCTACACCAGCTTGGCGGACAGGGCGTCGGGGAGATAACGCAGCGCGGCGGCGATCGGCTTCCACGGCCACGCGGGCACCTCGGCACGGCGCGGCTCGGCCTCGATCGCGGCGACCATGGCCCGCACACCGGAGTCGGTGTCGGTCATCAGCTTGGTCTTGACCCCGCGGTTGATGTCGGTCTCGATGTAGCCCGGCAGGATCACGCTGACGGTGATCGGGCTCCCGGCCAGTTCGGCCTGCAGCCCCTGGCCGAGCGCGGACACCCCGGCCTTCGACGCGGAGTACGCCGCCTGGGCCTTGGGCAGTCCGCGGACAGCGCTGATGGAGCTGACCAGGACCAGGTGGCCGTGGCCCTGCGCGCGGAAGATCTCCATCGCGGCCTCGGCCTGGGCGAGCGCGCCGATCAGGTTGGTCGCCGCGGTCTCGATGTTGGCCGCCGCGTGGCCGGTGCCGATCGGGGCGCCCTTGCCGAGGCCGGCGTTCACGATCACCCGGTCGACGCCGCCGAGTTCGGTGGCCAGTTCGGTGAAGGCGCGCGGCACGTCGTCGACGTCGGTGACGTCGAGGCGGGTCACCGCGATCTGCCCGGCCTGCGGCGCGAGCTCGTCGGCCAGTTCGGTGAGACGGTCGAGGCGGCGCGCGGCGAGGCCGAGGGCACGGCCGCGGCGGGCGAACTCGCGGGCCATGCCCTCGCCGAGTCCGGAGCTGGCGCCGGTGATGAGGATTCGCTGACGGGTCACGGGAGACGAATCTACCCGGACCGTCCCGCGGGCGATCGTTGCCGGATCGTGACGGACACCGGGGACCTCCGGGACGGACATTCACGCCAAAACCTCTACTGTCACTTTCATCACATCCGTCACAGGTTTCCTGGGGGAACGCATGGCCGTCCTATCTCGCACCGCGATCCGTCTCGCCCTGGGAACCGCGATCGCCGCGGCCGCGACCCTCACCACCGTCGCGTCGCCACCCGCGACGGCCGCCCCGTGCGGGGACAGCTCGTCGACCGGATCGAGCGGCAACAGTTCCCTCGGCGGCAACAGCTCACTGGGCGGCAACGGTTCCCTCGGCGGCGGCGCCGACCCGGTCGAGCCCGGCTCCGGACCGCAGGGCGCACTCCCCACCTGGAAGGACTCGACCTCGCGGATCGTCTCGTGGGTCACCGGCCCGAAGAGCCCCAACACCACCCTGAACCGCTTCACCATCTCCGGCACCGACCTCGGCGTCGCCTGGGACAACGGGCACGGGCAGACGCTGATGGCTTTCGGCGACACCTTCGGCTGGTGCAACGTCACCGGCCATCAGTGGCGCAACAACGTGCTGACCCGCACCGACGACGACAACCTGGCCGACGGCCTCACCATCGAGCCGGGAAAGCCCGGGGACACCGCGTCCGGGGCGGTGGTGATCGCGCCGAACG
Source organism: Gordonia marina (assembly GCF_052036135.1). Taxonomy (NCBI): domain Bacteria; kingdom Bacillati; phylum Actinomycetota; class Actinomycetes; order Mycobacteriales; family Gordoniaceae; genus Gordonia; species Gordonia marina. The sequence goes on along the minus strand of NZ_JBPSDN010000002.1, from coordinate 22,523 downwards.
ACAACTACGCGACGGAGATGATCCGCGCCATCGGGCAGGACTTCGTCGAGGTCACCACCATCCCGACCGCCGGTATCAGCCTCGGCGGCAAGCAGTACGTCAACTTCATGTCGGTGCGGCACTGGGGCGACGCCGGGGTCTGGGACACCAACTTCTCGGCGATCGCCGTCTCCTCGGACAACGGCCAGACGTGGGCCGCCGACACCTCCACCATCAGGGTGAACGCCCCGGTCACCCTGGCGCTGCCGCAAGATGCACCGACGGTGAACGTGAACAACAGCCGCTTCCAGCAGAGCGGCTATGTACGCGGTCACGGCGACGACCCGTACGTCTACCAGGCCGGCACGCCGAACGGCCGCTTCGGCCGCGCCTATCTCGCCCGGTTCCACCCCGGCGACATCCTGAATCTCGCGGCCTACGAGTACTGGACGGGCACCGCCTGGACGTCCGACCTGGGCGCGCTCAGCGACGACTCGGCGATCGTGAAAGACCAGGTCACCGAGCTGTCCGTGGCCTGGTGCGAGTATCTCGGCAAGTACGTGATGATCGACGGCGACAACGGGATCCGGATCCGCACCGCCACCGCGATCCAGGGCCCGTGGAGCGCCCCGAAGACGCTGGTCCCGGCGGGGGCCGTGGTCCTGTACGGCCCGATGATGCTGCCGCACTCCCCCGCGCTGACCAGCACGACCGACAACCGGCTGTACTTCAACGGCTCCCGCTGGAGCGACTACAACGTGATGCTGGTCGAGTCCAAGCTCAACAAGAACTGGTAGGTCGCGAGACCGTCGTATCTGTTGGTCGGCGACCAACAGATACGACGGTCTCGATCACGACGGAACCGGCATCACCGTCTGCTGCGTCTAAGTGTCATGGACGAATCGGCGGATCTGGCGAGTATCTTCGCCGCCCAGGACGGACTGATCACCACCGCACAGGCCAAGTCGTGCGATCTGACGGCGAGCGACGTCCACGGACGACGCACACGACGGGAGTGGCTGCCGGTCGCGCCGGGGGTGTGGCGACTCGCGGCCTTCCCATACACCGAGCGAGCGATGGTCCGGGCCGCCGCCCTGGTTCACCGCGGCGTCCTGGACAGGACCACGGCAGCATGGTGGCACGGACTTCTCCCCGACCTGCCGCAGCCGCTGACCCTCTCGGTGCGGTCCGCCGTTCCCGAGAGCCGCTGGACGGGGTGCCCGATCGACATCGTCCGGCGGACCTTCTGCGCCGAGGACCTCGCGGTGGTCGACGGCGTGTCGGTCACCGGGCTCGCGCTGAGCATCCTGGGCGCCGTCGCCTCGGCCGACGATCCCTCGCACTTCCTCGACCAGCTACTCCAGACGAGCGTGGTGACTCTCAAAGACTTGGAGAAGGCCCTGCTGCGGAATCCGCGTATGCGGGGCATGTCGCTCGCGCGCGAGCTCGTCGCCGTGCTCGACGCCGACACCCAGTCGAAGGCCGAAGAGGTGTTCCGGCGACGGGTGAAGGCCGAAGGACTCGACGGCTGCGTTCAGCAGTATCCGTTCCAGGGCTGGGCCGTGGATTTCGCCTGGCCCGGGCTGAAGGTTGCCGTCGAGATCGACGGGTGGGCCTACCATCGCGACCACAAGTCGTTCCTTCGGGACATGCGCAAACGCAATGCGCTCGCGCGCGCCGGGTGGGTGACACTCTCGTTCAGCTGGCATGACCTGACCGGCGACCCGGCGGGCTGCATGGAACTGGTGATCGGCCTGCTACGCGAGAGGATGCTCCTCGCCGGATGACCGCGCCGCGACACTGTCGTAACACCGCTACTTGAGCAGCCGGGACATGCGGCGGTCGGCGAGGACCTTGCCGCCGGTCTGGCACGTGGCGCAGTACTGGAACGACCGGTCCGTGTACGACACCTCGCGGACGATGTCGCCGCAGTCCGGGCAGGGCAGCCCGGTCCGCGCGTGCACTTTCAGGCCGGTGCGCTTCTCGGCCTTGAGCCGGGCCGCACCCTGTCCTTCCAGACGCGCGGTCGCGTCCAGCAGGGTGGCGCGCACGGCGTCGTACAGCGCGGTCACGGCATCGTCGGTCAGCGACTTCGCGGTGGCGAACGGGGAGAGCCGCGCGGCGTGCAGGATCTCGTCGGAGTAGGCGTTGCCGATCCCGCACAGGGTGCGCTGGTCGGTCAGGACCGTCTTGATCCGGCGGCCGTCGGCGGCCAGGAGCGCGGCGAAATCGTCGCGCGACAGGGCGAGCGCGTCGGGCCCGAGGGTCGCGATGCGCTCGACGTCGTGCGGGTCGCGGACCACCCAGGCGGCGAGTCGTTTCTGGGTACCGGCCTCGGTGACGTCGAACCCCTCCCCCGGCAGTCCGCAGTGCACGCGCAGCGCGATCGGCCCCTTGCCGCCGGGCCGCGGCGGCGCGGGCGCGAGGTTCTCGCTCCAGCGGATCCAGCCCGCCCGGGACAGGTGGATCACCAGGTAGATCCCGTCGGCGTCGATGACCAGGTATTTGCCGATGCGCCCGACCGAGGTGACGACCCGCCCGGCGAGTTCGGTGTACGGCGGCTCGGCGGTCTTGAGCACGGACAGCGAGGCCACGTCGATCCGGCGGATCGGGAAGCCCGCGGCCCGGTCGTCGAGGAATGCGGCCAGGGCGGCGACTTCGGGGAGTTCGGGCATGCCTCCAGTGTGCGCGAGGCCGCGCGCCGATGTGCTTGGGTAGAGGAATGACCCGCCCCTCCTCGCGCCACACCGACGCCGAACTCGCCGCGGTGATCGCCGAGGGCGCGGGCCAGTTGCTCCTCGGGGTGGGGCACGGCGGGCTGCTCGATCGCCGGGAGCTGGGCGACGTCGGCGATGCGCTCGCCGAGGCCTGGATCTCGCGGGTGCTGACACGGCAACGGCCGCGCGACGCCGTGCTGTCCGAGGAGGCCGACGACGACCTCGCGCGCCTGGGCGCCGAACGCGTCTGGATCATCGACCCGCTCGACGGCACCTCCGAGTTCTCCCGCGGCACCACGCACTGGGCCGTGCACGTCGCGCTGACCGTCGACGGCCGACCGGTGGCCGCGGCGGTGTCGTTGCCCGCCCAGGGCGAGGTGTACCGCTCCGACGAGGTGCCGCCCGCCGACGGACCACTCACCGGGCGCATCGCGGTGTCCCGCTACGGGCACTCCTATCCCAGCGCGACGGTCTCCGATCGGCTCGGCCTGGACGCGGTGCACATCGGTTCGGCGGGTGCCAAGGCGATGGCCGTGGTGCGCGGCGACGTCGACGCGTATGTCCACGCCGGAGGCCAGTTCGAGTGGGACAACTGCGCGCCGGTCGGGGTCGCCGAGGCCGCCGGTCTGCACTGTTCGCGGCTGAGCGGCGCCCCGATCGTCTACAACAATCCGCAGCCGTACATGCCGGACTTCGTCATCTGCCGGCGGGAGATCGCCGACGACCTGCTGGAAGCGCTGCGCTCACCCTGGTGAACCGTCGCCGACGGCTCCGGCGCGGCGCAGCAGGTAGACGTCCATCACCCAGCCGGTCCGCTCGCGGAGCCGGGCGCGCTCGCGCTCGATGTCGGCGGCGACGTCGCCGACCCGCCCGCTGCGCAGCACCTGCTCGGGGGTGCCGAGATTCGCTCCCCAGTAGACGTGGTCGTCGGGGGCGGCAGCGCTCGTGAAGGCGAGGTGGGAATCGAGCATGACGATCCGGTTGGGGCCGTCGTCCTCGCCGAGCCGTCGCCCGGTGGTGATGACGACCGGCTCCCCGATGTCGTGCGCGACGATGCCGTGCGCGGCGGTCAGCGCGGACGCGCTGGTGACCCCGGGGATCGCCTCGACCTCGATGTCCAGTCCGGCGCGCCCGGCGAGCTGGTCGGTGAGCCGGAGCGTCGAGTCGTACAGGGCGGGATCTCCCCAGACCAGGAAGGCGCCGGACTCACCCGGGCTCAACGAATCGGTGATCGCCGCTGCGAGGGCGTCGACACGGGCGGTGTGCCAGCGCCGTACCTCGGCGGCGTAGTCGGCGGGCTCCCGGTCGCGCGGCGGGTCGTGCACGACGACGACGCGGTGGCCGTCGCGGGCGTACCGGTCGAGGAAGTCCTGGCGCACGGCGGTGAGCTGCGCGACGCGGGATCCCTTGTCCAGCAGGAAGAACACGTCGGTGGCGGCGATCGCGTCGATCGCTTCGAGGGTGATCTGCCGCGGGCCGCCGGGGCCGATCCCGATCACCCGCAGGGTGGTCGCGGGATTCGCCGTGCCGGAAGGCATCAGGGGCGGACCTTGGCGAGGCCGTGGATCTTCGAGCTCAGGTCGAGCACCATCTGGCGCGGCGCCAGGCGGCGGAGGAAGAAGACGACCGGCGCGCGGTTCCCGCGGGCGTAGAACGGCTTCGGGTGCGCGGCAAGGGCGGCGGACACGATCTGCTCGGCCATGTCCTCGGCGCTGATGCCCTGCGTCTCGTTCCGCGCGGTGGTGGCCTTCACGATCTCGAACTCCTCGCGGTACGGGGAGTCGTCGGCGATGTGCAGGGTGCGGCGGGTGCCGATGCCGGTGGCGATGGTGCCCGGCTCCACCGAGATCACCCGGATGCCGTAGGGCGCCACCTCGCGGCGCAGCGAGAAGGCGTACGCCTTGATCGCGGACTTGGTGGCGGCGTAGGTGGAGCGGAAGGCGATCGGAAAGCTCGACAGCATGGAGCCGACCATCACGACGGTGCCGCGGCGTCGTGCCCGCATGCCGGGCAGGACGGCCTTGGTGAGGGCGAGCGGCCCGAAGACGTTCACGGCGAAGAGCCGCTCGATCTCGTCCATCGGGGTGTCCTCGAACGCGCCGGCGTGGCTCTCGCCGGCGTTGTTGATCAGGATGTCGACCTCGCCGACCTCGTCCGCGCAGGTCTGGGCGGTGGCGAAGTCGGCGTTGTCGAGGCGGACGTAGATGACGCCGGGGATCGGGTCGCTCACCGTGTCCGGGTTGCGGGTGGTGCCGTAGACGCGCAGGCCCTGGGCGGCGAATTGTCGTGCCACCTCGGCGCCGATGCCGCTGGTGGCGCCGGTGACCAGGACGGTCCGGGGCGCGGTCATCGGGTCGCCGCTTCCTCGGGGTCGCTTCCGGCCCGCCGGAACCCGCCGGCCCGCGCGGCGGCCTCGCTGGCGAACCACACCGCGGCGATCACCTCGCCGAACCACGGGTCCTCCGGCAGGTGGTAGAGGCCGGTGTCGGCGTCGCCCTTGATCGGGTAGCCGTCCGGCGCGCGCTGGGCGTCGGCGACGAGCGGCGCGTGCCCGCCGATCGGGATCGGCACCCGGTCGCCGGCCGCGTCGAGGTACGACCCGACGCCGTCACCGGTCGCCGTACGACGCGGCTGCGGCGCGGCGGGCACGTCGACCTCGGCCGGCGCGGGCACCGGCGCGGGCGGCGGCGTCGCGGGGCCGCTCGACAGGTCGATGCGCGGCACGTCGTCGCCGTCCGGACGCCCCGCATGCACCACGTGCTCCTTGACGCGGCTGCGGCGCGAGTACGCCCACCCGCCCCAGATCACCGGGATGAGGAGAAGGAGGAGCAACCACCACCACATCGTCGTACCCGCCTGTCTTCGCTCGTCTGCCGCTTTCCTCCGGCATTGCCGGAGTCCTTACGAAGCAAGGTACCGGGTCGTTCGCCGCAACCGGCGCACCACCGGGCACGCCCCGCCCGTCCCGTACCCGCTGACGTACACTTCCACACGCGGACCGTCGACCCCACGAGCACGGTCCGCACCGGCCGGAGACGGTCGCGCTCTCGTGGGACTGGCGGAAGATCGTGTCAGTGCAGGTAGGGGGCGCCGCCTGGTGGGAGCGTGTAACGCGATCCACCCGGATCCGTAACGCCGGGGACCGACGACAGGGGGTAGCTGTGTCTTACCGGGACTTCGTCAGGCCTGAGATGGCCGAGGGTCGAGCTTCGGCGGCAGACTGGATTGGGTGGATGGACACCAACGGTATCCTCGTTCCCACCGCACCGCGCCCGGCCTCCAGTTGTCGATACTGCGCCGGCGCCGTCACCGCGGATAAGAACGGGCGGCTCTGGCCAAGATGCTATGTCTGCAAGAACTCATACAGCGCTCACTTGGAGCGACTCGTTTCGGTGACCTATAGCACACCCTCTGGTCTGGAATCGATGCTTCATCGATATAAGGACTGGAACGACTACCGATGGATGTCCGCGCCTCTCGGAGCACTCCTCTACACATTCTTACGAAGCCATCTAAGCTGCCTGTCGACGGCTTCCGGTGGAATTGATGTCGCGACCACAGTCCCGTCAAACAGCCAAAGCCGACCATTCGACCACTTGGCTGATATTGTGAACTCGGGTTCCGGATCGCCGATCCGGCCACTGTTGAATTGGGACTTAGGCGTGATCACTCGAGACCCGGCGGCGAGTAGGCCAGGCCGCGCGGAAATCTCTCCCGCAGCATACTCGATTGATGCGCCGATTGTTGCCGGGAAGAATGTTCTACTCTTCGACGACGTGTGGACCTCCGGAGCATCAATGGGAAGTTGCGCGAATGCCCTAAAGGAAGCGGGAGCCCAGCATGTTATCGGTTTGACACTCGGCCGGCAGCTGCCCCTTGACCGCCAGTACGGGAGTACCGATAGAATTGAGGCCGAATTGCGCGGAAGGCGGTGGTCAGCGAGTGAGTGTGTCATCTGCTCGCGGTAGCCGTGACCCGCGCGAAGGTGCTGCGGATGTCCAGCGGATTCAGACTGCGGCACGCGCACTGCGGCTGCTTGACGCCCCCGGAGTCGGTCCACACCGGCTGTATAAGCTGATGACTTCCCACGGCGGACTAGATCAGACTGAGGACTTTCTCGAGAAGTCCACGAAGTCTCCCGAGCGTGTTCGAGACCACCTTCAGTCAGTCGGCATCGATCCCTATATTGAGACTATACAGTCTGCCGCAGAGAGGGGCGATAGTTTTAAACTGTGGTCGGACGAGGACTACCCGGCAAATCTTGGGCTGTGGGGGGCCCGACCAGCCGTCCTCTTTTATCGAGGTGACCTTACACATCTGAATTCCCGCTCGCTCGCTCTTGTTGGAAGAGTGGATCCCACTCCACGTGGGGAGGACGCAGCGCACAAGTTTGGGCGATTGTGCGTCGAGAACGAGATCACTGTGGTCAGTGGACTCGCTAAGGGAATCGATGGCGCATCTCATCGGGCGGCGCTAGCTGATCCCCCAGGCTACACCTACGCCGTCGTCGGACACGGCCTCGATTTCGCGTACCCTGCGGAGAACCATGACCTGTACGAGGAAATCCCTCAACGTGGCGCTGTGATTAGCCAGTTCCCCCCAGGAGTTGGACCGCAACGGTGGACGTTCCCTGCCCGCAACGAGGTAATGTGCACGCTTGCTCTGGGCACGGTGATCGTCGAAGGAAAGCCTGGATGCGGGTCAATTATCCAGGCCGAATTCTCATTCAAGCACGGTCGTCCGGTATTCCTGCTTAGCCGGAATCTACGCACCGGTGACACCGCTTGGGCCGAAGAGCTTGTAGAGAAAGGCGCGCACGTCATAGAGACGTTCGACCAGGCTCTTGACATCGTTCGAACAACAATGTCGAACGTCTGGGGAGCTGAGGTGGTCGAGCCCGCGGTGCAGGACGCGCTCTTCTCTGTCGCACCCACTCCAACCACCCCGGCTCCCGGGGATTTCGGCCGAGGCGCCACATTACCCGCCTCATCCTCGCCCGGTCACTCCGGTTCAAGACCCGGCGGCACGACAGCTCGCGCACGATATGCCCTGCTCTTTGACATCGACGGGGTCATCGCCGACTCTCGCGACACCACTGCCGCCGCCCTCGCCGAGATTATACGAAGACATACCGGCCGAACAGTCGACACGAGCTTCATGGACGTGACCGGCAAACCCCACGATATCCTCTCGAAGTATGGCGTCAAGTGCTCTTACGATGTCTACCGGAGCGAATATAATAGAGAGTTCGCCAGATCTAGTGTTGCTCACATGCGAACATTCGATGAAGCGGTGGAGGCGCTTCATCGCCTGCGACGCGCAGGTATCAAACTTGCAGCCATCACGGCACAGCCGAAATCAAGAGCAGAGAAGATTCTCCCGCCAGAGATTCGCTCTCTTTTCGACATTTTCCTCGCATACAACGAGACGAAAGGCAAGAAAGAATTCGGCATATCGAGTGCACTTAGTCAGTTCGGCGTCAGCCATACTCATGCCGCCTATATCGGCGATCAAGTACAGGATATCCGCGCAGCACATTTGGCGCATGTGCGCAGAGTCGGGGTAGCCTGGGGATTCTCCGACCCCATAGATCTTCGGAATGCTGGTGCCGAAATTATTCTAGACAGCCCTACCGAACTCAACGAGAATATCATTGCCAAGCTGTTCGGCACGTAGGACCCGAAGTGGACGGGCAGACCTATGACCACTCGGTCGTAAGATCGGGAAGGAGAGGTAAGCACAATGGCATTCTGGTGGGCCAACCAGCGGAACAACTTTCGCATTGCTCTGGGGCAGCATGCTCTGTGGACGTGTCCTGGGGTCAACGGTCAGCGTGTGCCCGGCCGAGACTGCATCAAGGAGATGCGCGTCGACGACATCGTATTCCACTACAGCCAGCGCGAGGTCCGCGCGGTCAGTCGGGTGACACGGGCGTGGCATCCAGCTCGCCGACCCGCCAAAGGGTATGAAACGGATAGCGATGACCAGGATGATGGCTGGATGGTTCACGTCGATCCGATCGCTGACGACCTCCACCTCCCCGTTAGCGTGGTCGCCGATGTCGTGGCTCACGGACGAAAGTATGGCCCTATCAACGGCAGTGGCGGAGTGAACCGGGCATACCTGGCCCGGCTGGAAGACGCTGAGGGCGAAGCACTACTTGATCTGACGGGTCTGTCCCTGGACACGTCGGCCGGCGAGACGCCGTCGACGTGGATGGAAATCCGGCGCGACCAGAACACACTCGACTTCGGAGCGGCACTTCATGCGTCCCGAGAGAAGGAAGACGGTACGCGAAAGCCCGCGTTCGATCGTGTATGTGCGGTCCGGCCCGGGGATCACGTGTTGCATTGGTGGCAGAAGGCGATCGTCGGTGTGTCGGTGGTAGCCAATCAGCCGACCGAATCCGTGGCAGCGGTCGATGTTGCGCTCAAGGACTTCGTGCTGCTGCCAGCGCCTATCACTCTGGACGATGTCCGTGCGCAGACTGCGAGTGTGGTCGAATGCTACTGGGCGACTCGAGCAGATCAGAGGTGGAGCCAGTTCCCGTTGCAGGTCGAACACGCGGATACGGACGAACCCTTCGTCCGTGGTGCACCGACCACTTACTTCGTGGCGATACCGCCCAGCTTCATCGACGTCTTTGACAGCCTGCGAGTCCAGCTGGATTCAGCTGATCTGGCATGCCAGGACAGGCCCGATACCCCGGATATGAAGAAGGTGGCGTTCGAGAGTGACCCGTTACGGCGGAAGGCTGTCGAACTCCATGCCGAGGAAGTAGCTATCGCGATCCTCCAGTCTGAGGGCTACACGCTGGCTGGACGTCCCGGCAAGCCTTACGACCTGGAGTTCGTCCGCGGCGATGAGATCCTGCACGTCGAGGTCAAGGGATCGACGATCGACGTTGACACCGTCATACTGACTCGCAACGAGGTCTCGCATGCGGCCGAGTACACCACAACGCTTTTCGTGGTAGACCGAATCGAAATCCAGCTCGACGCCGATGGCGAGTACATGTGCCGTAACGGCCGACCGCGACGATGGGATGAATGGATTCCAGCCGCCGAGGCACTCACACCACTCCAGCATGCGTACACACTGCCACCACATCGGCAACCGTGACGACTGGGATTCGCAGTGAGTATGACCCGATGCGAGAGCTCTACAAGCCGGACGCCGCGACGCATTGCTATCCCTGCCGCCGACTGGCCCATGATCCACCGGTGTTGGTGGTGCGCGTAGGCGTGTCGTAAGAACGAGGTGCCCGTCAAGCCCCGGGTTTGGTGGAGACGGATTCAGTTGTTTTCGTTGCTCGCCCGGAGCGCTCCGGCTGGCCGTGTCTGGAACGTGGGGTCGTGGCACCGGTTCAGGCCGCAGCTCTGCCGGTCGCCGTCACCGGGCTGCTAGGCGATCCCGCGGAGGTGTTCCAGGCGTCCGTTGATGGCTTCGACGGGCCCGTTGGAGACACCGGTGTCGAAGTAGGCGAGGATCTCCTTGTGCCGGGCCCAGAGACTGCGGCCGAGCACGGCCAGTTCGGTGAGGCCGGCGGGCAGACGCTGTCGGATCCCGCGCAGGACCTTGTACATGAGTTTCGTGCCCTCGCGACGTTTCGGGTGCTCGTAGGCGTCGATGAGTTGCTGGTAGATCTGGTGGGTGATCTCGACCGCGACGTGATCGTCGTGACTGGTCAGCAACTCGAAGAGCAGGATTTTCTGTTTGTCGGTGAGCAGGCTGGTGCGGGTGTGCAGAATCCGGCGGACCTTGTAGAGCGGGTCGCCTTTGCGGCCGCGGCATAAGCACAGGCGCAGGCGTTGTGCAGGTGCACGATCAAGGCAGCAGTTCTGCTCGTACCACCGACGCCGTAGTCGACGAATGCCATCAACGGGATGGACCTCGAAGCCCTTCCTTGTCGGTCGGTTCGGCGGTTATCGCTACAGGTACATGCCCGCCGGTGCGGTGGCGTGGTAGCGGCCGCCGCCCAGTTCGGCGAGTAGGGCGGCGGTGGTGATGGTCGCGTCGGGTGAGGCGAGGACAGTTCGGCGGACGATTTCGCGTAGGTCGCTTCCGGAGGTCTTGGCCGGGAGTGCGTTGGCGACCGCGCGCGTGTTGATTCGGTCGCCGCCGGGGATTCCGCTGGTCAGGACGGTGAGGATGTGGGCGGCCGCCTCGGTCGAGGGGTAGTCGACTTCGACGATGGCGTCGAATCGGCCGGTCCGGATCGCCGCGGCATCGAGGGCGGCGGCGTCGTTGGTGGAGGCCAGGGTGAGAATGCGGGCGTCGGGGGCGATGTCCATGGCTTGGAGCAGTTCGGACAGGCTGGTCTCGCCGGTGCGTCGGCGGCCGATCCACAGGTCGATGTCTTCCATGATGAGCAGGACGGGGCCGCCGAGGTGGTGGGCGATCTCGACGATCTCGGTGAGCAGGTGTGATCCGGCGCGGGCGTCGACGTAGATGACGGTGAAGTCGCCGACGAGTTCGGCGGCGATGGCCGCGCTCACTGCGGACTTGCCGGTGCCGGGCGGCCCGCACAGCAGTACTCCGCGGCGGGATCCGAGTCCGTGATTGTTGAGGAGTTCGTGCTGGTCGCGAACACTGGCGATCCCCAGGTCGATCTCGGCCCACACAGTGTCGGGGACGATCACGGTGTCCCGGGTCAAGGTCCGGGGCAGGTCGAGGACGACGAGGTTGGCTCCGCTGCGGTTGTACGACGCCCGCAGGGCCCGGCCGCGGAAGGGGTTGAGTTCACCGGCCCGGGCCACGATGCGCTCCAGGAGTGTGACGGCATGTTCCTGGTTTTCGGCCAGGGCGCAGACGGCGATCTCCGGGCCGCCGCTCAGCGACGAGTTGGGCGAGGTGACGATATGGATGATGACGTCGACGTCGGTGACGGTACCGGCGGCGAAGTGGACCCGCAGCGCGCTCGGGATCCGGGCCTTGTCGTCGCCGATCTGGGCGTAGGTCCAACTCGGCGGGTCCCGAAACTCGGCCGGTCCGGTCTCACACGGGTGGACGGCGATCCACTCGGCCACCGCGACCCCGCAGGTGACGCGCTGGATCGCGTCGGGAGTCAGGGTCTCCTTGACGAGGGAGCTGGCGTGGTCGGCGCCGAGACAGCGGGCGGTGAAAGCGTCTGCGTCCTCATCCCGGCCGGCCGTCGACGCCGACAGTCCGGTCAACAGTTCCCCCAAAGCCTGCAGCGTCTCCCGGCTTGTGCTGCTCTGCGTATCGAACCAGCCGGCGAGGCTCGCGATGGGTCCAGTGCCGGGTGCGGAGTTGTCGGTGAGCGTCATTCGTCCTCGGATCGTGAGCGGAGAGCAGCGTTCCAGAATGACAGACCAGACCGAATCACGCTATCGATTTCGCGTGAGCCCATACGCTGGAAGACCGACATGGCGGGCGGCGGGACCTCGAGGAGAGGGGACGATGTCGACGAGGCGAAGTCCGCGCGACCGGGTACGGCCGTCAGACCGCACGACTACATCCTGAGCGAGCCGCAGCGGGGCCCGTCGCTGACGAGTTTGCTCGGGCCGGCGCGGCCCGTTGCCCGCACCGCTGTCGGCGTCGGCCCGGCACTCGCAGCCGGGCGGTGAAGAGACGCCGCTTCACCGCGCTGACGATCACCTCTGGTCGCGAGTGTTATCGCGCCCGGCGAGAAGCGGGAGGCCTCAGTGTGTCGGACCCCCGATGCACAATCGGCGCATACGCCACGAGGGAGGTAAACACCATGCGGTGGATCGATCCAGCGAAGACGCTCGAGCTGACGTCCCGCAACATCACGGCGCTGGCCGGCAAACTCGACGACCCCCGGTCGGCCCGCATGCTCAGCTCGGGCCGTATCGCGGTCCACGCGGTCGACGAGGCGACCGCCGCCGACGTTGAAGCCGCCGCCCGAGAGCGCATCATCGTGCTGACTCGCGCGCAGCTGGCCTGCCTCGCTGACGAGGGCACCTCGATCACCGTCGCCGGAACCACGATCGTGACTGTCCCCGACGCCGCCCACTACACCGATCGTCCCCCGGGCCCGATTGCGATGCCGAGCAGCGACACCGCTGGGCAGCCGGACACGCCGCCCCGGCGGTTGCGCCACCTCTGCGAGGTGTGCGGCGCCGATCAGATCCTCACTCCGGACGAGGCCTTCGACGCCGGCTGGGACTACCCACCCAGGATCGGAGTCTTCGGCGCGATCGGCCCGCGGATCTGCGGCCGCTGCGGCGTCACCGAGACGGTCTGGTGGGCGCTGGTCATAGACGGCTACACCCCCGACATGCTCCGCCCAGACCAGAAGGCCACGATCGCACGGATCGCCACCGAACCGGAATCGATCATCGCCCCGGAGACCTAACCCAGCTGAGCACCGAAGACCTCACGAGACGGCCAGGTCAGGAACACTATGAAACGCGTCATCCCGACGCTCCAGCAAGGCCCACGTCGAGGAACACCTCACCAACCCGGATAGAACCACCATCACCCGACACACCGTCCACGCCTGGCGCCTGAATTCGAATCGGAATCGCGCTCGCCCGATGATCGCCGTGGTCAGCGGACTGTTCACCGTGACCCTCGGCGGCGGGAGGTCGGCTGTTGCACGCACACGTGGTGGAAACTCTGCGACGGACCAGTGCCAGACGAACGCGTCGCCGAAGATCCCTCGCGACAGCACGCCTGGAACCGGATGGAGGAATATCACGCCGGCGACGGTCCCATCACCAGGACCCGACCGGCACGGACTGTCCGCGACGGCCACTCCCGCACGACTGACCCGCCCGGCGTGCCCGGACAGCGCTGGCGATCATTGAGTAGGTCACCGATCCCATAAGACCCGCAGCGCAGTCTCCGGGGACCCAGCTTCACGATCACCGGCCCGACCCGACTCGTGTACATACCGGTCCGTCATCGTCGTGAAGACCCACTACCTGGCCACATCGGCCACCGATGCCGGACAACTAGGGTTGACTGGTCATCATGGACGAGGATCTGACCAGCGTCGAGGCCGACCAACTGTTCGAGGAGACTCGGCCCATCGGTGAGGCCATCCATGTCCTCGGCCAGGCCGAGGAGGTTGTGGCGGCGCTCGACGAGCTGTCCCCAGCCGAGCAGCTCCGTGTCAACCGAGCATTCAGCAACGCTCTCAGCATCCTGAGCGAGCAGTTCACCCAGCAAACTTCCTCCGACGAAGAACCCTCCGCGTGACAAAGACACCCGAGCCGACTAGACCAGTGAAAGCGAGGTTCCGTGACCGTCCTTCTGACCCGGGAAACAAATCTGGACTCGTTGTGGCCTCTTCGTCGCAGATTTGCGGAATGAAGAGAAGTACAAGCAGGGTCAGCGGCAAGACTTCATGAATGCCCTGTTATCTTGCTACGGAATCACCAATCGCAAGGCTCCATCAAGCATCTGTCCGCTCCTTCCTTCCGCGGCGGGTTGGGGCGTCAAACGACAGCGCTGGCAACTCATCCAAGAATTTCCGCACCCCGCTCGACGAGGGGTCTTCGAGCCACACATTCAAGTCGAGTTCATCAATTCCATCGTGGACGCCTTCGACAACCGATTGTGCAGGACTCCCGGAAATGCCGCCCACCACTGCCCTGAGTTCGCGAGACCAAGCCTCATCGAGCCGAGCCAGTGCCAACGCACGCTCAGTCGCGGCAGCCATAAGCCGCTTCGCGATACGATCCTGTTCCCGAGGTTCAGGGAGAGGAATCAACGTCTTCGCAACATCCTCGTCGAGAATGGCGGGATAGCTAGATCCCGAGGACCACTTCCTGAACTGCTCTCGAGTCGAGTCGAGGCGAAGCGCAAACTGTAGGTAAAATGGATTAACGTCGTCATTGGCGCGAACGACAGAAAACCCTGTTGAGCCGATCTCGTTGTGCAACGCCTTCGGAACCAGCGCCACCGCACCACGTGTTGGTCTAACGGTTGAAACCAGAATGTCCAGAGCACGCAGGACCTTTCTAGCACGCGACGGAGCCTCGTGCCCAACGACAACCTGAGCCCCGGTAACGGCTCCCGTTACAACCTCAACACTGGATATATCAATGTATCTGAAGGAATCATCCGGGGACTTCGTCGGGTCTCGCTTACCCTTAGATATCGACGCTACCTCGTCCACGCGGTAAAGCATTTCCGGGGGAAAAGCGAGCACCCCCTCCGGCGGCAAGTGAAAGTCGATGTCCCAGCGACCGGCATCAATAAGTTCATCGCGCGTCTTGATGAGGGTGTTCATAACCAACCTGCACTTTCATGGAATGCTGCAACTGCCTCGTGAACTTCGGAACCCGGCTTCGGCCTATTGGTGGCATCGTATCCCAGATTCTCGAGTTCACAGAGGAGAGTTGCATCCTCGCCGCTGGGAACCTCGCCTTCGTTCAGCTTTTGCAGAATCAGCAAACATGTCTTCACCATCGCACCATAGGGCGTAAAAGCCTCTTCAGGAAACGAAAATATCGCTCTTATGTGAGCGACATTCTGCAACCAATCGCGAACATACCTAGTGGATTTGCCTTTGATGATGTGCTCCGGAAGGACAATGGCCATTCGCCCTCCTGGTCTCAAGAATTGAATCGAGCGCTCTAACCCCAGAACCTCCAGAGGAAGGTTCTTTTTCTTGGCACCAAGCTCGAATCTCCCCAGCATCGCAGCGGCTTCAGCCTTGACCGTGCTACCGAAGGGAGGGTTTGTAAGAATCACCGAGAACACTGCGGGATCGACATTTCCGTCATCACGCAAAGCCGTGATATCCGGATAGTTATCGAAACTAAGGAGTGAGTCCATATTGCGGACATTAGTATGTCCGTCATCATGTAACATCATATCTGTCATCGCGATGCGGACCATACGATCCGACTTCTCAATGCCATGCAGATGAAAGAACTTGAACTCATGTAATGCGTGCTCGGAGAGTGTGTCACCTTGAGAGTCGACCACATACTGAAGAGCATTGGTGAGAAAGTGTCCCGATCCGCAAAACGGGTCCAGAATAAGGTCCTCAGCCGTCGGCGAAACTATCCCGACCGCAAGTCGAACGATTGGGTCCGGCGTGAAGTACTGTCCCATTCCCGCGCGTATCGCTGGACCTAGCACCTTTTGGAAGGCGCGACCCTTGATATCCGCCCCGCTGTCCACGAGAGAGAAGTCCTGCAGTTGTTCCACAACAGAATACAGAGCTATGTCCGAGAGGCGAATTCGGCTGTTGAAAACACCGCGCGAACGTGCATATCCAGGTATTCTCTGAGAATATAGTTCAATCTCACTCTCGCGCGATTCTTCATAAAGTGAACGAATCGTTGAAGCAACCTCAGAAGAATTGGATGCTCCGTAAGTCTGGAACCTGAATGGTTCACCTACGCTTTTCTTAGTAGTTGCGCGCTCGTCGTACATCTTGGTATAGAGGACCTTGCATATTTCGTCGAGCGCCTCGTCGGAATGAAGACCGTCGATATCGCGGACTTCGCTGTGGCAGGCAAAGAGGAGTCGCTCATACTCGTTGTTAAGCTGCCTCAGTCCGGTCGCTCGGCTATCCCCGTCAACCGGAAGTTCCCTGACCAATTTCGTGCGCACTGCCGCCGTAAGGCCGTTCGCCGGAATATCCGATATGTACTCGAAATCGTTTGGGTCGATCTTCTTCCGGACAGATCTTATTCGCTCACCATCCGTGATCATTCCGATCGTGGCGGTGTGTGTCGAGGCCAGATATGTCTCTAACTGCTTCTCGCCCTCATCGAACTCGTCAGCCTTGACTCGACGCTTCTTTACTTCAATGTAGAGGAAGGGTCTACGCTCGGTGTTGAGGAGCGCAATGTCCGCCTCCTTGGTCGTAGAACCCATCTTGACAGGATACTCGATAACTACGCGTTCGCCGACCCATTCCCGCGGGTATTTGTATTCTGTCAGCAGAGCACTAAGCGCCCATTGACGAACGAACTCTTCGATCTCGTATTCCGCACCCTCATAGGTCCCATGCCGGGAATAGTAGGCCTCTGCCCGTCGACGGCCGTCCCTCACGTCACCGTGAGTTGGGAACAGCCAATCTGCGGGCGGAATGTGTACAAAATCACCGATCGCAGGCATATTTCCCGTTTCTACTATGAATCAAGGCCGGTGTCCTGTGGTGCTGACCTTGATTCATAGTAGTGAACCGTCCCCTAGGCCTCTCCAGGGCCCCTGGAAAGGTCGGCCGTTGGGGGGGCTGCGCGTGTCTTGCCGTGCGACCGCCGTCGCAGCTGTGACGGGCGTGACGTGCAGGATCGGATGCAAATCGCCAAGTAGCCGTCCAACCAGACAGGCCGCGCCCTCATGTCGTCTTCCACCACCGCCGCGCCCAATGTCGGTGCCGCCGAGCGCGAACTCTTGATCCAGGCGCTCGAACGCGTCCCCGATCCCGGGACCGTCGAGCGACCGTTTCCCATCGGTACCGCTTCTGGCGCTGACGGTCACCGCGGATTCGCCTGCCACCGCGCGTCGTTCGTTGCGGCGCGGCAGGTCTCGCGAGCGTGGTTCCGCGCGCGGTCTTGCAGTCGATGACAGCGACCAGCTGTCCGGACGGAAGGGAGTGCTGCGGGTGTGGATCCACGCCCCGACCGTTGCGTACAGCGGGGTCGAGCGAAGCGCTTGCGCGCGGTCTATCTTCTTATCTGTAGTAGCAAGACAAGATGAGTTATAAATATGCCCTTGACCTTTGCATTTGTTGTTATCTACATGTATACTATTAGGTATCAACCGAGTATTCAGATGCGAAAACTTTCATCGGTGAACCTATTGATATGTAGGAACGGATATGAAATTCTTCATGCATGAACCTCAGCCAACTCCAGGCCAAGTGCGACCAGCTGGTCGAGCAGTTCAACGGCGAGTTCGTGGTGTTGCGGCGCGACCTGGCCGACGCCGTTCAGGCGGTTGCCGACCTCTGGGAACCTGTGGTGACCGAGCACGGCGGGACCGTGTCGGACCTACACGGAATGATCCACTGCACGGACGTGCGCGGGATGCTGTTGCTTCGCACTGTGGGTTTCAGGAATCCAGATTCTCCGCCGAAGCCTGGCGTGTTCGCGATGCGTTACGGGCAGGGGATGTCAGCACTGCTCGAGGACCAGCGAGGGACCAGCATCCGGGTCCGGAAGATGCCGGCGTCGGTCATCCCGGAGCAGGGCGAGCGTCTAATCGTGCGCACCGGCCCGGTTCCGGTGACTCCCGACGAGCGGGACTCCGGCCCGGCGGAGGCCGACTGGGTGCTTCCGTTCCCTGTTCCCGATCCGGAGCAGCAGATTCCCTCGGGCCCAGTGGAATGGTTCGTGCTCTACTCGTTCACGCCGGACTCGGTGCAGGTGGCCGAGGTTTTTCTGGCGGCGGTGGTCGGGATCGATTCATCGTCGACGGTGGCGATTTTGGCGTCGACTCCACTCCCGCGGCAAGTGCAGCCTCGTCAGGTCGTCGCCGAGAACGACGACGACTTCGGCGACCTGCTGGGCAAGGCTCAGGAGGGCGACGGTCCTTCGCCGGCCTAGCGGAACTGTCAGACCCGGTCGCTACCGTCAGTCGGCGAGTGTTTGAATCGGGGACGTTATGACCACATGTGAGGTGTACGGACTCAGGGTCCGGCAAGCGAGACTGCTCCGACGGATGACCGCCAAAGAAGTACTCGCGAAGATGGGCTGGTCTGGTGCGCGGTTGACGCGGATGGAGCGCGCGGAGACCGTCGAGTTGGCCGTCCAGGACGTCGATCATTTGAGTGAGGTTCTGCGGTTTCCTGCGGAGTTCTTCACCACCGCACCGGTGTCGCGGGTCGAGCCGTCGGATCTGTCGTTCCGGGCGCCGAAGGCGATGACCGCTGCCGAGAAAAATCGGATGGCGCAGGTGATGGCGTTGTCAGGTGACTTCCTGCTCCAGTTGCATGCTGCGCAGAAGTTGCCGCCCTTACTGATTGAGCCCAGACCGACGTTGGATCCTGTCGCTGCGGCCGCGGCGGCCAGGGAGATGCTCAATGTCGGACCGGATGCGCCGATTGCGGACCTGACTCATCTGATGGAACGAAGTGGGATCCCGGTGATGATGCGGAGTGAACGATTCGGATCCCAAGGCCTGGAAGGCAATTCACGCGGACGTCTGGAGAAGCATCTCGGGTGCTCGGTGTGGATCGGAGAATTCCGGGAACGGCCTCTGGTCGCGTCGCGGGAGTTGGACTCGTGGGAACGGACGCGGTGGACGCTCGCACACGAGCTCGGGCACCTGATGCTCCATCGCAATGCCGGTGAGATGACCGACGAACGCGAGCAAGAGGCCTCGCGATTCGCTTCGGAGTTCCTGGCGCCGTACGCGCATGCGTCGGCATCGTTGCGTAGTGCACCGTCGTTGGTGAATCTCCTTCCGGTGAAGATGAAGTGGGGCATCTCGCTCGGCGCATTGCTGCGCCACTTCTACGAGTCCGGCGCCATGGACGAGCATCGTTACGAGACGCTGCGCAAGCAGTTGTATACGCGGGTGAATCCTGATACCGGGTTCACCTGGGGCCGCACCGAACCGGGCTGGGACGATCGGCTTCCCGAGCGTCCTCGCCTGATGAGCAGGTGGGTCGAAGCGGTGTACGGCACCAAATCTGTGCAGGCTCTGGCCGCACGCCGATTGATCCTGCCGGTCGATGTGATCGGCGAGTTGATGGTCGGCCAGCGAGGGCCGGCTCAGAAGGCTGTAGCAACGCCGGCGTCAGCGGCCGCGCCGTCGGTCACCGGCCGCCGCGGCGCGGTTGTCGAGGTCGACTTCGCCGGCGCTCACCGTTCGCGGCAAGCGTGATCGTCGGCGGAGGTGGCGGTGATGGCCCGAGCACAGCGAATGAGATTCCCTGACCGGCCCGACTCCTACACCGTCGTCGACGACACCGGTCTACCCGTTCTGCCTGCGCACGAGTTCCTGCGGTTTCTGCGCGATCAGGACCGCTCACCTAATACCGTCCGCGGCTACGCCCGTGGCCTGGGATACTGGTGGACTTTGCTTGAGCATGTCGGCGACGAGTGGGACCAGTTTCCGGTGTCCCGGTTCGGCGACTTCCTGACCTACCTGCGGTACGGGGACCTGCCCGGCGTGACGCGACTGTCCGAGCGGGAGAGGTGGCTCGCCGAATCCTCGGTCGCCACCTACAGTGCTGCTGTGCTGGCGCTGTACACCTTCCACGCCGATGCTCATCACCTGATCGAACCGTATGAGCGGCTCTACAGTGCCCGCCGGACCCAACGCTGGGCGAGCCCCTACAAGGGCTTCCTCGACGGTGTCGGCCCGCACCGCGATCACCGGCGGCCGTTGTACCGGACTCGGCTGCCGAACCAGTCTGCGACGCCGGTCCTGGATCCAGCGCAGGTGGTCGCGATCCTCGACGACTGTGCGGTCCAGACCGACACCGGCTGGACCGGCGGCCCTGTCGGACTCCGCGACCGACTCATGATGGCGGTCCTGGCCGAGACCGGCATGCGCCTGGGTGAAACGTTATCGTTGCGGCACAGTGACTTCCACATCACTGGCGGCGTCACCCCATCCATCGACATCGTCGGCCGCGATGATCATCCTCACGGCCTGCGCGCCAAAACCGGGGCTCGCCGCATCTACATCGGTGACGACTTGGCCGCGCTCTACACCGAGTACGTGTGGATGCTCGTGCAGATGTGCGCTGACGTGCTCGTGGAGAACCTGGATTCACATTTCGTGTTCGTCAATCTCGTTCGCGGGCAGCAGTTCGCGCCGATGCGGGTGGAGACCGTGTACGCCCGGGTCGACCAGGTGCGGCGCCACCATCCCGACACAGTGCCGGCCGACTGGTCGCCGCACTGGCTGCGTCATACGCATGCGACCGCGTTGCTCCTCAACGGGACTCCGCCGCACGTGGTGATGCGGCGCCTGGGCCACCAGGATGTGCAGACCACTCTCTCGACCTACGGATGGGTGACCGAAGACGCGCAGATGCGGTCCCTGTCGCAGTGGAAGAACTACGTCGCGGGCTGGAGGGGAATCCATGACACCTGACCACACCCCGCGGCTGATACCTGCCGACGCCGCAGATCCCTCCGGGGACTCTTTGTGGGAGGCGCAGTGGGCGCGGGTCCCCGATCAATGGCGGCAGCTGCGGTACCGCATCGACCAGGCGCCCGCCGATCGCGTGTTTCTGCTCAATCGGCGGTACCTGCGGAACCCGGACGGGCACGACTTCACCCCGCAGTCGGTTCCGCTGCGCTTGCAGCAAGAGCTGGCGTGGTGGGTGTGGCTGTGCGGTGCCGACGGACTCCGCAAGATCGAACCGTCCCTGCTGCGCTGGTTCTCCCTGACGTTGACCGCGGCCGTCGCCGACTATCAACGAGTCCACGGTGATCCACCGACGTCGGTGACCGACCTGGGTGTCGCGGACCTGACCCGGTCGGCGCTGGTGGGGTTCGAGCAGCGCAATGCCCGCCTGGCGTCGGCGAACTCGCGCCGCAACATCACCAACTTCATCGAGCAGATGCACCTGCACGTCAGTGTCCGCTGCGGCACCAAGCCGTGGTGGGAGCACGACATCTGGGATCTGCGAGCCGATCGGCGGATCCCGCAACGCGAGCACGAACCGGCCCACGACAAAGCGCTACGCTTGGACACCCTCGAACCGCGCTGGCTCCGCGACGGTGTCCGCTTCTGGTTGCGGACCGCGCTGAGCACCGAACTGCTGCGGTGGTCGTCGGCGGTGGAGCGGGCCCGCACCCTGTCCCGCCTTCTCGGGCCGTTCCTGCAGGCTCAGGGCATCGACGATCCAGTGATCAGCACCGACCCCGCAGTATTGCGTCAGGTGTTCACCGACTTCTCCGGCTACCTGCACTCACCGCAGGCCTGTGCCCGGCCTGGGCGATTGTTGTCGGCGTCGGCCGTCGACGAGGCCCGCAGCCAGACGCAGGTGTTCTACACGTTCATGGCCGACCACGCCCCCGAAGCCGCGGCGGCGACCGGCGATCGTCGCTGGCTGGCGGTCTCGGCCGCGCACACCCGGCTGTGGGGGCCGGCGTTCCGGACTCGGCACTCCTCCCGCGTTCGGGAGTTGACCTGGTACAGCACCAGCGAACTGCAGCAGATGCTGTGCTACCTCGACGTCCTGTCCGCCGACCGCGGATTCCCGGTGTCGATCACCCACCCCGACCGAACCCTATCGGTCGTTGCCGGCCTCGGTGACCCGCAGACCGCCCGCATCTGGCTGCTTCAAGCCCTGACCGGCCGCCGAGCCTCGGAGATCCTGATGCTCGACCACGAACCCCTGGAGGCGATCCCTGGCATCGAACGTCCCGTAGACAGTAACGACCCCGATGCGTTCGTCGCCAAACTCCGGTACCAGCAGACCAAGGTCGACGGCGTCATCCCGACGATCCTGGTTGAGCAGGCCGTGGTGAACATCATCGCCGAACAACATGAATCACCCCAGGTTTTCTGCCGCTCCTATACGGGGTGCAGCTCTCGGTTGAGGGCGGCGTAGTAGGCGGACTCGAACTCGGCGGGCGGGACCGTGCCGATGCTGGAGTGGAGCCTGTCATTGTTGTACCAGGCGACCCACGCTGAGGTCGCGTACTCGACGTCGGAGAGGGTCCTGTAGGGGCCGGAGTGGAACACGGTGGTGCCGATGCACTCGGTCTTGTACAAACCGTTCACGGACTCGATCAGGGCGTTGTCGTAGGCGTCGCCGACAGAGCCGATCGAAGGCCAAATCTCTTGCAGTGCAAGGTCATCGGTCAACGCAGTTGATGTGTACTGGGTGCCTGCGTCGGAATGGTGAATCAACCGGCCGCCTTCGACGGGGTGGCCTTGGTGGCCGCGCCACCACAGTGCCAT